>JAZUQW010000197.1:0-1566 GCA_045605905.1 Eubacteriales bacterium | reverse complement strand
AATTAAATACACCAATATGGCGGCAACGCTTCTTGAGGTTGGCTTTATCGACTCTGCTACCGACAACAGCATTTTTGATGCGCACTTCGAAACCATAGCCATTTCCATAGCAAACGGTATGCTTGCAATGGTTGGCAAATCTGTTGGTAACACAAGCGGCGGCAGCACCTCCAAGTACCAAAGCTGTCTTGACAACCCCGGCGGCGGCAGCAAGACCAATGCCGCGATAAGCGCTTCTGCCTCTGTTACCCAAACAGGCGGGGCCGATGCTCTTACTATCAGAGGTTGGACCCTTCATTCCGACGGTATAAGTGCGGTTAATTACAAGGTTGACAGCGGCAGCTATAAAGCACTTACCACATCTTTAAGAAGTGACGTGCAGGCTGCTATCGGAGGATATTCCAATTACGACAACTGCGGCTTTGACGGCAGCGTCTCATATAAGAACCTATCGGGCGGCACTCACACCATAACCATACAGGCAACCACAAAAAAAAGCGCCACATATACGGTTGCCACAATCAGCCTAACGGTCAGCGACCCCATAAATCCGACAATCAGCAACGTTAGCATAAGCAATGTCAGCTCAAGCGGCTACCGTGTAAGCTGTACCGTAAGCGACAACGCAGGTATTGACCGCGTAGAGTTCACTACCTGGACGGCAGGCGGCGGACAGGATGACCTGATTTGGCACAGAGGTACCATAAGCGGCAACACTGCTTACTACGACGTTAAGATTTCCGAGCACGGCAACAGCCAAGATGTTTACGCTACTCACATCTACGCTTACGACATCTCCGGCAACTCCAGCGCTTCCAGCTCTCCCGGTGCAAACCTTACCACCGATACTTCTGCCCCTTCTATTACCAATTATAAGATAGAAAACGTAAACTATTGGGGCTTTGATGTGGTGTGCAATATTTCCGACAACATCGGTGTTACCAAGGTACAGTTCCCCACCTGGACTCCTACAGGCGGTCAGGATGATCTTAAATGGTACGATGTTTCGGTATCGGGCGGTAAGGCTACCTTCCACGTTGATACCGCTAACCACAATTACGAAACAGGTACATACAACGTACATCTTTACGCCTGGGACCTTTGGAACAACGAAGGCAAGGTTGAAATGTCAGTTACCGTACCTACCCCCGCTTATCCCACAGATGCAAATTATATTCCCCTTAATGCGATAAACGCAAGCCAAAACACCTCCAACAGTATGATTTGGACCAGCGGCACCTTTACAGGTCAACACTGGGGCGTGTTGGTGCTTGAAGCATCGGGCAGTGGCTATATAGTAAAGGAAAAATATGAAAGCGGTGCTGTTAAATCCGTTACCGCGACCACTACCAACCCCATTATCGCAGTTCATGGAGATATGACCGCCGCATTCGCAGCATTTGCAGCCACACAGGTTGGCGCCGAGGTTTCTATTGAAGGCGTTAATCTTACAAAGGGTGCAGTTCTTTCCAAAGCTCACCTGAAGATTCCCTACACCTTCGTTTTGGTTGATAACTCTCCTTGCTCTTTGGACGATACTTATCTTACTCTTAACAGCACGGGGCT
>JAZUQW010000196.1:0-5752 GCA_045605905.1 Eubacteriales bacterium | reverse complement strand
TATCGAGCTTGGTGCAATGATGGGCTCCGGCGGCCTTATAGTAATGGATGAAGACAACTGTATGGTTGATATCGCTAAATTCTTCTTGGAGTTCACTGTAGATGAATCTTGCGGTAAGTGTACACCTTGCCGTATAGGCACAAAGCGCCTTTACGAAATGCTTGAAAAGATCACTTCCGGCAACGGCACACTTGAAGATTTGGACGAGATGGAAAAGCTCTGCTATTACATTAAGAACAATTCTCTCTGCGGTTTGGGTCAAACAGCTCCCAACCCTGTGCTCTCTACTCTCCGTCACTTCCGTGATGAGTACATAGCACATGTTGTTGATAAGAAGTGTCCCTCTGGTGTATGTAAGGACCTTCTCTCCTTCTTTATCATTGAAGAGAAATGTAAGGGCTGTACTGCTTGTGCAAGAAAGTGCCCTGTTGGCGCTATATCCGGTGCTGTTAAGCAACCTCACGTTATTGATACTGCTAAATGTATTAAGTGTGGTGCTTGTATCGAAACTTGTAAGTTTGGCGCAATAATTAAGAAATAGGAGGATACGGATAATGGAATTGAAAAATTTAATCATTAACGGTAAAGAATATTCCGTTCCCAATAATATGACAATTCTTGAAGCTTGCCGCACCGTTGGTATCTATATACCTACACTTTGCTGGCTTAAGGATGTCAATGAAATCGGTGCTTGCCGTATTTGTGTTGTTGAAGTAAAGGGTGCAAGATCTCTTGTTGCTTCATGTGTATATCCCGTTGGCGATTTAAGACCCGGTTCTGAAATATTCACAAACTCACCCGCTGTTATAGAAGCAAGAAAAACTACACTTCAACTTATCCTTTCTACTCACGATAAAAAGTGTTTGTCCTGCGTTCGTTCCGGCAACTGTGAATTGCAGACTCTCTGTAACGAATACGGCATAGAAGATGAAGGTAGATTTGACGGTGCTGTTGAATCCTACGACATTGATGCGACTGCTTCTCATATGGTAAGAAACAACAACAAGTGCATACTTTGCCGTCGTTGTTCTGCGGTTTGCTCAAAGGTTCAGGCTGTTGCAGTAATCGGTGCAAACGAGAGAGGCTTTAAAACACATATCGGTTGTGCATTCGAAGCTGATCTTGGCGATGTGGCTTGCGTATCTTGTGGTCAGTGTATAAACGTATGTCCTACCGGTGCTCTCACCGAAAGAGACGATACAGATAAAGTATTTGCAGCTCTCAACGATCCTTCCAAGCATGTTGTTGTACAAACTGCTCCTTCTATCAGAGTAGGTCTTGGCGAAGAATTTGGTCTTCCCATCGGCACAATAGTAACAGGTAAGATGGTTTCTGCTTTAAAGCGTCTTGGTTTTGACGGTGTATTTGACACTAACTTTACAGCAGACCTTACAATTATGGAAGAGGCTACTGAATTCCTTAACAGATACGTTAAGAAAGAAAATCTCCCCCTCATCACTTCTTGCTCCCCCGGTTGGATCAAGTATTGTGAACATTATCATCCCGATATGATTCCTAACCTTTCCAGCTGTAAGTCTCCTCAAGGTATGTTCGGTGCTGTTGCAAAGACTTATTATGCAGAGAAGATGGGACTTGATCCTAAAGACATTTTCGTTGTAAGTGTAATGCCTTGTACGGCTAAAAAGTTTGAAGCTGAACGTGTGGATTACAGTGCCGTTAAGGGACTTCCCGATATTGATGCGGCTATTACTACAAGAGAACTTGCGCGCATGATAAAGAAGTGCGGTATTATGTTCAACAGCCTTCCTGACGAAGAGTTCGACAAACCCTTCGGTCTTGGTAGTGGCGCAGGCACTATCTTTGGTGCTACCGGCGGCGTTATGGAAGCAGCTCTTAGAACCGCTGCTATTAAGCTTCTTGGCGTAGAGCTTCCCGATGTTGAACTTAAGGAAGTTAGAGGTGTTGAAGGCATTAAAGAGGCTACCTATAACTTGGCAGGTAACGAAATTAAGGTTGCTGTTGCAAGCGGTCTTTCCAATGCAAAGGCACTTCTCGAAGCTGTAAAGAGTGGAGAAAAGTATTATGATTTCATCGAAATCATGGCTTGCCCCGGCGGATGCGTAAATGGTGGCGGTCAGCCTATCCAACCTGCATCTGTACGCAATTTTGTTGACCTCAGAGCTGTTCGCGGTGCGGCGCTTTATGAGGATGACAGACAGCTTCCTGTTAGACTTTCTCACGAGAATGAGGATGTTAAGGCTGTATATGATGAATACTTCAAGGAACCCGGTAGTCACCGCGCTCATGAAGTTCTTCACACAGGTTATATTGCTCGTCCTAAGTATTAATTTGGGTTTTGCGGCGGCAGGATTATTTCCTGCCGCCGTATCAAAAATGAAAAAGGCAACTTAATTGTTATTTAAGTTGTGTTTTTTGTTTTTGAATTAATAATTTAAGGGGATATTGCTAATATGGCCAAGAATGTTATTAAAAAATTGGGTGTTTTAACTTCAGGTGGCGATGCGCCCGGTATGAACGCAGCAGTTCGCGCTGTTACCAGAACTGCTCTTGCTAACAAAATTGAGGTTGTAGGCATTATTAATGGTTACCAGGGCCTGTTGGACGATAAGATGGTAAATCTTGCGGAGCGTGATGTTTCTTACATTATTAACCGTGGCGGCACTATGCTATATACAGCGCGCAGTGAAGAGTTTAAAACTGCCGCAGGTGTAAAAAAGGCCGCTGATATGTGCCGTGCTAAAAATATTGACGGTATCGTTGCAATTGGCGGTGATGGCACTTTTCGCGGTGCTCATGATTTGTCTGAAGAAGGTATTGCGTGTGTAGGCGTTCCCGGTACCATTGATAACGATATTGCCGCTACCGATGTTACTATAGGTTTTGATACAGCTATGAATACGGTTGTTGAGCTTATAGACAAAATACGTGACACAGGCGAAAGCCATTCGCGCTGTAACGTCATTGAGGTAATGGGTAGAGAAGCAGGGGATATAGCTTTGCAGACTGCTTTATCTGTTGGAGCTATCGCCGCTATTGTAAAAGAAACGACTACAGATATAGATGCTTTGATTAATAAAATGAAGATGGCGCGTAAAAACGGCAAGCGTAACTTTATAATAATCATCTGTGAAGGAATGGGGAAGGAGTACGGCCCTAATCTTGTGGCACGTATTGAAAAAGAAACAGGTATAGAATCCAGACTTTCTATTTTAGGTTATATCCAACGTGGTGGCTCACCTACCTTGCGTGACAGAGTTCTTGCTGCACAGATGGGTGCCGCTGCAGTTAACAGTATGATTATGGGCGATACCAATGATATCATATGTGCTCGTGGTAACGATATCGTTTCCGTGGAAATGGCCTATTCTGTTACGTTGGACAATTTGTATAAGGGCAAGCTTTCTTGTGAAGATAAAAAGAGAATCCCTCCAAGCGTTTTGTTTGAAATGAATAAGCACATCGCATCCAAAAAAGGGTATAAGGAATATATAAGTTTGTTGATTGAATCTATTAGTTTATAGAAAGAATAAAAGGAAGGGGAAGCCCCTTCCTTTCATTTTTGTTTTTGTTTAACAGTTTTAAAACATATAGAAAAACAAGTTCCGTTTGTGTCGCTACTGACACCTATCTTGGTCGAGTGTGCCTCTGCTATTCGTTTTGCTATGGACAATCCCAAACCGGAACCTGTGGTGGTGTTGCGCGCTTTGTCAACTCTGTAGAAACGCTCAAAAACTTTGTGTATTTCATTGTGCGGGATTGGGGTGCCAGAGTTAAACACAGACATAATCGCTTTGTCTTGGGCAGATTTTAAGCTTAAATCGATGGTTCCTCCATCATCGGAGTGCTTGCGTGCGTTGTCCAAGAAAATTTTAACAAGCTGTTTAAGTGAATTTGCGTTTCCGTTTACAAATATTTTTTCTTCGGTATCGTAGGTAAATGCTTTTCCCGATTCGAAAAAAACCGCTTCATAATTTAAACAGACAGAAGTTACAAGATCAGAAAGATCAAGTGTTTCAAAAGTCGGTTTTTGTTTATTATCATCCGAATTTGCAAGGCTTAACATATCGCTTATTAAAAAAGACATATCCTTTGCCGAGGATTTAATTCCGTTGACCCAAGTTCGCTTGTCATCATTAAGCGATAAGTCTGACAGCAATATGTCTGATGACGCTAAAATAGCCGTTATAGGAGTTTTAAGTTCGTGGGATGCATCGGCGATAAGTTGTTTTTGTCTTTTTATTGAATTATAGACAGGCCTTGTTGTATAGTACGCCAAAAAGACAGAAATTCCAAAAAAAACGATCGAACAACACGCGATTGTTATTGTTGCAAAGCGAATCATATTATTTAGCGTGGTTGTTTCCTCATATGTGTCGGTGAAGGCGATAAACGTGACTCCATTTGCTTGCTTTTTCATATAACGCAAATGTTTGTCTTTAATTTCACCAGTTGAATTATCGGATTTTAGCGCTATATCAACAAGTTCGTTTATATCGCCGCGCTCGCTTCCTTTTTGCTGCTGTATTCCTAAAATGTCTTTTTTGATTATAAATGTTTTGCGGTCGCTTGTTTTGCCGGTTTGCAATGTATTTTCCAGCGTACTTATGCTCTGTTGGTACATTGTAGTTTCCATAACGGCATAGTTGCTGTAAAACGCTACAAACATTACACTGATTACTATTACGGTTATTATTATAACAAATTTACACCTTAATTTTGTAATCAAGAGGCGACCTCCAAAAAATAACCGATTTTTCTGACCGTACTTATTACTACTTTTGAGCCCAAAAAGCTAATTTTTTTTCTTATAAAAGAGATGTACACTTCTACATTGTTATCTTCCGCTTCTGAATCGTATCCCCAAACTTTTGTAATTAAATCTTCCTTTTGGGTAACGCTTTTGGGGTTAGACATAAGGATCTTTAAAATTTCAAATTCCTTAAGCCCTAAACGTATTGATTTGTCACCTTTGTTTAAAGTATAGCTGGATAAATTTAATACCAAGTCTTCAAAAGCGAGCTCATCGATTATAACCTCACCTTGTCTGCGTGTCAAAGCTCTAACACGGGCCAACAGCTCTTCTTTCGAGAAAGGCTTTGTCATATAGTCATCGGCGCCACTGTCTAAACCTTTAACTTTGTCTTCCGTCTCTCCGCGTGCGGTTAACATTAAAACAGGGGTTTTTATCTTTTTCTCTCTAAGTCGTTTTACTATTTCTATCCCGCTCATTCGGGGTAACATAACATCAAGCAATATTACATCATATATATCGCTTTCGGCATAAAGGTAACCGTCTAAACCGTCATACACTACATCACAGGCATATTTGCAATCTTCCATCATTCTACATAAAGCGTTTGCTATACGTTGCTCGTCTTCAACGACCAAAACTCGCATATACTACACCTCCTGTAACAACGGTAATATCTTATGCTTAAAAGCTTCTTAAACAAATTCTATTGGTTTTGCGCTGTGCGGTCTTCTTCGATTTGTTCTGATAAATCCATAATCTCAGTACAGTCTTTTTTCTTTTCTTCAAAAATTATAGAATATATCAGTACAACAATTACAACAACAACTAATGAAAAAAATGTGTGTTTTAAAAAATCCTTGTTAAAGAATGGGTCTTTAATAGGTGAGAATGCTATTATACCCAAAACGGTTTGAGCCTCTTTGTAAGATGAGATGCTCATGCTTTTGGCGTATAACACAGCTGATGAAAAGTAAACTGTAAGTACGGAGAAAATTGCAGAAACACATAAGCAAGGAA
>JAZUQW010000195.1:0-2212 GCA_045605905.1 Eubacteriales bacterium | reverse complement strand
CTTCCACGTCTATTTTTATGTAGCTTGCGCCTTCTTCACCGAGGATGGAGTCAATACTTTTCTGTTCTACGGTATTACCGCTTGGGTCTATTTTGCTGCCGCGGCTACCCATGGAAGAAAAACCTACGCTTCCGCAACAAGCACCCAAAGGAGCATTTATATACTCGGTATTATTTAAGCCTTTTAAGTTTTCTGTAAGCTTTTTATAGCTTCTTGCATCGGGCTCTACCGCAGTGATCCTTTTGTATCCGCCACAGTGTCTTAAAAAAGCGCTGACAGTGTCTCCGCTGAACGCACCGCAATCCATATACACCTCATCATCGCTCAAACCAAGCAAGTCATAAAGCCGATTTTCTGTGCCGACACTTTCATACAAATAACGAGGGTCGCCTGTAAGCTTGTAGTTAACGAGGCTTGAAAACACCTTGCGATCTTCCTCGGTAGCAAGGGCATTATACACCGTTTCAAGCTGTACTCTATGGGCAGTGGCGTATTGCTTTGTGAAAAAGCCTGTGCCCACAACAGGCACATCGGGCACGTAAAGCTCTTGCTCTGCCGCTATGCGATTTACGTTAGAAATCACATCCGGTAGTTGACTTCCAAATGACATAAGCACTATCATTTGCCCAAACTGCTCCTTTGCCGCTGTATAGGACATCAAAGGCATACCACGAAAAAGCTTTTGACGCACAAAACCGTCGCTGGCGAAAACGCCCGAAACTTTTATGTCCTCTTGACATAGCATATCTATTATTTTATCCGCACCGTTCCCCATTCCATAAAGAACAATAGGTTTGTCTGCAGTCTTTAAACGAGTAATTAAATCCAAAACAAGCTCACCTCTTGCTTCCATTTTACCATACAATCAATAAAAAGCAAGAATTTTGTAAAACGTATTGAAATTTTGGGCTTTCAAGGTTATAATATCGATAAACGAAAATAGAAGGAAGCTATGATATGAGAAAATTTGTTGCTGTTATAATAGCTTTATGTTTTTCTGTAACCTTGTTTGTACCTGTAAACGCAACCGAGGCGGCAAGTGAGTTAACCGCGCTTTGTGAGATTGTTGCCGACGGAAAGGCTGATAACAGGCTTACAGATAACAGCATATACACTTACCTTGAAGTTAATGAGCTGAACATTAGCTGTGAAGAGAAAATATACGGCGTATACATAAAATTTGACCGTGAGCCTGAACAGTGGAAGCTTTTGAGCAACGGCACAGAAACACTTGAAGGAAGCGATGGCTTTTTACACCAATACATTCCGCTTAAAGGCGTTAACGAGCTTGCAATGTCTTTTGAAGAAGGCACTTATATAGCAGATCTGTTTGTGTTTGGAGAAGGTGAGTTGCCGAGCTTTGTGCATATATGGGAGCAGGCAAAAACGGCAGATATTATGGTATGCCCTACCCACAGCGATGACGACCAGCTTTATTTTGCTGGGATGATTCCTTGGTGCGTTGCAAAAGGCTACACCGTACAGGTGGTTTACCTTACCAACCATTTGGATACCCACGACCGCCACCACGAATTGTTGGAAGGGCTTTGGCACTGCGGCGTTAAATATTATCCGCAAATTTCAGAGTTTCCCGATATATACTCCGAAAGTTTTGAGCAGGCAAAACAAATCTATTCCAACCGCGGATATGCGTATGAAGGGTTTGTTTCGTACTACCACGGACTTTTGCAAAAGTATCAGCCCTTGGTTGTAGCGGGCCATGATATAAACGGTGAGTACGGACACGGGATGCATATGTTAAGCTTTCACGCACTTACAGAGGCGATAGAGCTTTCGGCAAGGGAAGGCCTTTGGGATGTACCTAAAACTTATATTCACCTTTGGGATGAAAACCAAGTGGTTTTTAACTGGGATGAAGAATTAGAGTTTTTTGACGGCAAAAGTGCCTTTAATATATCCCAAGAAGGTTTTGACTACCACAAATCTCAACACAGGTTTACAGGCTTAACAAGCTGGCTTTACGGAACTGACGGATCGCCAATAACACTTGCTACGCAAGTGCGCAGTTTAAGCCCCTGTCGGTTTGGGTTATACCGTAGTACCGTGGGCTTGGATACTGCCGAAAACAGCCTGTTTGAAAACATAACAAGTCGTTATGAGCAGGAAGAAAGCGTTGAGGATGAATCATACGAATACTGCGAAGAAATAGAAACAAGCGTGGAAACAACATTAAGCGAAGCTGTAGAAAGCG
>JAZUQW010000194.1:0-4817 GCA_045605905.1 Eubacteriales bacterium | reverse complement strand
ACTTGGGGCTAACCGCCCCCGCTGATATCTCGGTTTTGTTTATGCTATCTTTGTGTATACATCCGCACCGTCGCTGAAGGTAACCGTAAAGGTGTCGCCGTCAACGGTGTAAACGTTGTTGTCATAAAAAGGCTGAACCTCGCCGCCGTAAACCAATTCTGCAGAGATCAAACCGTCATTAGTGCTCCAGTTAACACCGAAGGTAACGCCTTCAGCGGAAGCAGTGCCTGTACCGTCTGCCTTAAAAACAACAGTAAGCTCCATGCCTGCGGAATCAACAGCCCAAGTGCCTACAAGAGCGCTGTCGTGATCTTCGTCGGGGGCTTGAGAATTGCCGTTTTCCAAAGCGGCATCATAGCTTGTAAGAACTATAATGTCAAAGCCGTCATCAAGGGTAATGCTGTCTTCTTCGGCTACGTAATCCAAATCTTCAAAAAGAGTTTCGGTCAAGCCAAAAAGACTCATACCTACGCTAATCTTACCGTCAAGAGTGTACCAAATCACATCAAGAGTGATACCGTCCATCTTAACGCTGCCTTCGCCGTCGGCATTGAAGGTAAATATCATTGCCATGCCGTCTTCATAGTACACCCAAGCGCCGACAACTGCGCTGTCGTACTCTGCATTATCCGGAACAACAAAAGATGTATCGGGGTACTCAAAGAACTCCTCATCTTTTACAAGCACAAGAGTCTCGCCCTCATAGGTAATGAAAAGCTTATCTTCTTCGTCTATGAAGTAATCTGCGTTTTCAACCATAACCTCTGATTCGCCGGTCTCATAATCCACTGTTTCCATATAAAGCCCGCCATGGATGTACCAATACAAATCTGCCACATAGACACCGTCAAAGTACACTTCGCCATAGCCAAGGTCAAAAAAGGCAAAGGTCATCTTTCCTTCGTCGGTTTCAACAGACCAGGCATACATAAGCTCTTCGTCATAATCATAAACGGGGGTAATGCCCACGTCCTCTATATGCCTGCGTCAAATCTTAAGATCTGCGCAGCATCAAGGCTATCCACAATACCGTCCCAATTTACAT
This sequence comes from Eubacteriales bacterium, assembly GCA_045605905.1. Classification (GTDB taxonomy): domain Bacteria; phylum Bacillota; class Clostridia; order Oscillospirales; family CAG-382; genus SIG636. Next base: position 3,772 of record JAZUQW010000194.1, on the reverse strand, counting down.
CGCCTGCAATAAGGGCGTCAAGCTCGAAATCCAAAAGCCAAGCGTCGTACTTAAGCACCAACGCCGCATCAAGACTATCCACCATGCCGTCAAAGTTTACGTCACCAAGTAAGGTGCCGTCTTCCAAAACCTCTGCCGAGGCTGTTACTGCGCCAAAACCAAAGCAAAGAGTAAGCGCCAAAAACAAAGCTGTTAATCTTTTCATCGCTGTTTTTCTCCTTTTTATTGATTACGCTATTATATTAGCATATTTGTTGCACCCATTATACTCAATGTTTGAGTATTTTGTCAATACTCAAAACGCGAGTAAAGCAAAACAATTCCGTATAAATAAAAACGTACGGAGTGATAAATTGGACTACAGAACAAGGATGCGGAATATAAGAGAGGACCGTGACCTGACCCAAGCCCAATTGGGCAAGCTTTTACAAAAATCACAGCAGGGCTATAACCACATCGAGGCAGGCAGGGCAGAGCTGAAAATAGAGGATCTAATACGACTTTGCAGATTTTATAATTTATCGGCAGACTATATTATAGGGCTTACGGATGAGGAGCGGGGATACAAATAAAGAGCGGAAAACAAAAAATATAATTTTACGGAATATGTATGTTTTTTTGCGTTGACAAGGGGAAAGCTTTGTGCTATACTTGTTAAAAGGCTATTTATTTTTGCGTAAAAGGAGAGAGATACATGCCGCAAGTTATAGATGACAAGCTTTTAACAAAGCGCTTGTTCCGTGACATTCAAAGACACAATCCCAGACATTTCAGAACTCCCCATAATGTGGAGGAGGGCGAAAACGCCGTTAAGAGGCTTATACCCAAGTTTTCTAACTTTGCCGCTTTGGGTGCCGCTCTTAATTCCATAAGCGAAGAAGAATATTTGCACAACATTGCCAACAGCGGTGTTGACAGCCTTATTATCGCTTATAAAGCTATTGAGCATTTCGGCGCTGCGGCACACATCAAGGATACTGTTTTTGTTGCCCTTGACCCAATTATTGACCACCTTAAGCTTCGTTTGGGCGCAAAATATGAGGAAGAGCTTTTGGCTGAACAGGCAGAGCAGGAAGCAGTTCTTGAAGAAGTTAAAAAGAGCTTTGCTAACCACGCCAACCTTTACTATCTTAAGGCAGACGTTGTAAGCGGCGACTATCCTTTCCTTGACAAGGCCGGCTTGCCTTGGATATTTACTCAAGAGAGCTATGCGGAAGGCGCAATGCCCAAAGCAGACTGCTTTAAATGTTCCGTAGCTTCTTTCCCCGCAAGCAAACTTGCAGAAAAAATGAATGAGTTTGTGGATATCGGTATTAAGTCGGTACGTCTTAATCCCCACACCAACGATATAAATATCTCCTTTAACTGCCGTGACTTTGCAACTGTGGCAACCCCCAACTACGCCGCACCCGTTGCAAGGGCAGTGCTTTCTTGTCTGTGCCTTAGCGAGGGCAGAAGCAGTGACCACCTTATCAACTACGGTGGCGAGGTTATGAGCAATCTCAGGATTTCCGCATCCTCCACCATGCTGTTGTTGCCTTTTGTTCCCAAGGGCAAGGGCGACTACCCCAAAGACAAGCTTTATTACACCTCCGAGGCGAAGGTTGTGCCCGACGCTTCCGCAGCATCCATGGGCGTTCTCGGCGGTGAAGATCTGGTTATTGCAGGCTCTCCCTTACATAGCGGCACTTACGACTTTTTGGTTACCGAAAACCGTAAGTACAGCTATATTGCCGCATTTACCGATGTAAATGCCATTTACGAGGAGTTCGGCAAGGATGTTAATATCGGTTTGTTCTCCTTTGACGATGTTTTTGAGTTTATTACCCTTGATAAAAAGGTTAAGGGCGCTGACGGTGTGGCTTTCTTCTGCGGCAGCAACAGGTTGCTTATCAGCGCGGGCGAATCCAGCTTGATAGAAAAGACCGTTACCGAAAACCCCTATCAAACCTACAGGGATATGCAGCTTCAAAACAGCCAAAAGCACATCTCTTGGGTAGAGGCGTTCCCTCCTCAAAAGCATGTGGAGGCCGCTACCTTCGGCGACGGTATTGTAAACTTCTTTACAAAATTCTTCAGCCTTAAGGGTCGTTCCACCAAAGCAGAGGTCGGCGCCGGCTACACCATGTTTTACGTTTTGGCCGGCTTGCTTATTCTTATGTCTTTAATGTCCGGCAACACTGTTATGGCGTTTGTTGCAGGTCTTGGCTCCGGCCTTTTGGCGGTTGGCATGTTTACCTGCCTTATCCGCCGCGGTCACGATATGGGCAAAACAGGTAAGTCCTTGCCCGTTTTGGCTGTTATATCGCTTATCATTTTCGTGGGCTTCTTCCTTTTCTTCGGCCCCAGCGATGACGACAACAAGTACGGCGTTAGAAAAGACATTGACCATTGGGAAATTTAAGTTTACAAAATTAACGGAAGACCTGTTCGGTCTTCCGTCAAGTTGATGACAAACCTTGTCATCAACTTGGCAGACTGTTGAGAACGAGTACAGACAAGACGAACCGAGGCGAAAACTGTACTTGGTACTGCGAGCCGAGGTTCGTTTTGAACGAAAAACAAAGATAAATTGCAGGAAATCGGGGACGAATCCCCGATTTTCTTCTTTAATACGAATGATATTATTTATTTTTTCGTGTTCTGTGTCTTTGTCAGCAGTCTGACGGAAGACCTATTCGGTCTTCCGTTTTTTATACTTTGCACAAAATTACCGAGAAAAAACCCCCTTCTGCCCCTTTTAATTTTGTATATTCCTACAATTGACAAATCTATACCTTTTTGGTATACTATAAACACAAGATCGAAAAAGCAAAAGGCTTTCTAAAGGGGTGAATGCAATGAAAAGGATAAATAAAACAAGCTTGCTTACAGCCCTTGTGCTTTGCATGGCACTTATGGCGGGGTGCGGCGGGTCGGAGGCAGCAAAAACCGACGTTACAAACAGCAAAACGGAAGCGGCAGCAACCGTCAGTACAGACCGAGAAGCGGTGACTGCCGGTGGCGGTGTTATACTGTTAAGCATTAATCCCGAAATACGCATAAGCTATGACGAAAACGGGCTTGTGACCGAAGCCACAGGCGTTAACGCCGATGGTATCGCTGTAGTTTCGACAGTGGGTGAGCTTACGGGCAAGACCTGTAACGAAGCCATTAAGCTTTTGGTGGCAGAGATACACAAAGGCGGATACTTTGATGTGGAGATAGAAGGCAAGGACAAGAACCTGCTTGTTAAGTTTGAAGAAGGCTCTGTATACCCAAATAAAGGTTTTGCCGAAGACATCGTGGCAGGCGTGCCCGAGCAGATAGCGGGCTACGGAGTGGATTCCACCCCTGTTACCGTCCCCACCGAAGCCCTTGACGAAAAAGGCTATATAGGCATAGAAGCGGCAAAGCAGATAGTGCTTGACCAGCTTGGTTACACCGAAGAAAGCCTTGTAAACAAAGAATACGGGCTTGATGACGGCAAGTATGAGTTTGAATTTACAGTGGAAGGCTTGGAGTACGAGTTTGAGATAGACGCCATCACGGGCAAAATCGTGGAGGTAGAAACAGAGCGTGACGACGATATCCCTTCCGTAAGCACGCCCCAAGAATACATCGGTTGGGATGCGGCAAAGTCAATAGCTTTTGAGCATTTGGGCATAGCCGAAGCCGATTGCACACACCTTGAGTACGACCTTGACGACGGAAAGTATCAAATAGAGTTCAATTACGACGGCAAGGAGTACGAGGTTAAAATCAACGCCGTAACAGGCGAGGTAATCCGCGC
>JAZUQW010000193.1:0-10367 GCA_045605905.1 Eubacteriales bacterium | reverse complement strand
CGCTCGCCACCTACGTATTACCGCGGCTGCTGGCACGTAGTTAGCCGTGGCTTCCTCATCAGGTACCGTCATTATCGTCCCTGTTGACAGAAGTTTACAATCCGAAGACCTTCTTCCTTCACGCGGCGTTGCTGGGTCAGGGTTTCCCCCATTGCCCAATATTCCCCACTGCTGCCTCCCGTAGGAGTCTGGACCGTATCTCAGTTCCAATGTGGCCGTTCAACCTCTCAGTCCGGCTACTGATCGCAGACTTGGTGAGCCGTTACCTCACCAACTATCTAATCAGACATGAGCCCATCTTTATGCGGATTGCTCCTTTCTCGTACAGGACATGCGACCCGTACGACACATGCGGTATTAGCACCGGTTTCCCTGTGTTATCCCCCTCATAAAGGCAGGTTGCTCATGCATTACTCACCCGTCCGCCACTAAACTTAATCAACGCTTCCCGAAGGATTAATTAATTAAGCTCCGTTCGACTTGAATGTGTTAGGCACGCCGCCAGCGTTCATCCTGAGCCAGGATCAAACTCTTTATTATTTGTATTATACAGTGCCAAAGCACTCATACAATCAAGAGTTGTTTTTCGCTCTGCTTACTTTTTACTCTGTAAAGTGTACTCCAAAAATTACTTAAAGGAATTTTCGAGAACTTTGTTTGTCTCTTTGTTGTTCAATTTTCAATGTCCGCTCCGCTCTCCTTCGCTCACTAACTCGTGGGCGCTCTCTCAAGCGGCTCGATTAGTATAACACCCTTTTTTCCTTTTGTCAATACCTTTTTTCTATTTTTTTAAAAAAAGTTTTTTACCTTATATTATATAAGGCCAAAAAACGACCTATTTTTGCAAAAAAAGTTTTTCTACAGCCGATTTTATTTCGCTATACATATAGAGAGAACCAAGGGCAAAAATTGGGATTTCCGTGCCTGACAGTTCGGCCGCTTTTGCCACACCGTCTTCAACCGTAGATGCCCAAACTGCATCTCCGCCTAATCCTTTGATTTTCTCCGCAAGCTGTTTTGCAGGCAACGCCCTTGGATTAGACGGTGTAACAGTTACAAATTTACAAGCTACGGGAAGCAAGGACCTTATCTCTTTGGCGTAATCTTTATCCGCCATTACACCCATAAGCACCACACCCTTGCCGAAACGTTTGCCAAAGCTTTCTGCCGCTGCCGACACGCCTTGCGGATTATGACCGCCGTCATAAATCAGCAGAGGTTTTTTGCAAAGCAGTTCAAACCTGCCGCGCCAACGCACTGATGCAAGCCCCGATATTATATGCTCCTCATTTATGCCGTACCCCAGAGCGCCCAATTCTTGCGCTACCGTTATTGCCATAAGTGCGTTGCGGTATTGATATTCTCCCAAAAGCGGCACATAATAGCGCTGACCGCGGAAAACAAAGCTTATGCCTTCCTCGTTCAAAGCTTTGTCCTCAATCGCCTCGAATGCGGGAGTTATGTGAGTACAGCGCTTTTCGGCGCATACCTTTTCCACCACATTTGCAGCAGCGGTCAAATTATCTGCCGATACAACAGGCGTACCCGCTTTTATTATGCCCGCTTTTGCGTAAGCTATAGCTTCGATAGTGTCCCCCAAAACTCCCATGTGGTCAAAATCTATTTCGGTTATAACAGAAAGAACGGCTGTTTCTATCACGTTTGTAGAATCCAACTCGCCCCCCAAGCCAACCTCAAGCACCACTATATCACAGTTATTGCGCGCGAAATATTCAAAGCCTATAGCTGTTACAAGCTCAAATTCGGTTGGATGATCTGCCATGCTCTCGGCAAAAGGCATGACGTATTCCGTTATTTCTGCCAGTTCGGCGTTGGAAATCTCCACACCGTCCACCTGCATGCGCTCGTTAAAACGCAAGATATAGGGCGAGGTATAAAGCCCTACTTTATAACCCGCCTGTTTTAATATAGAAGCTGTCATAGCACTGACGGAGCCCTTGCCATTGGTGCCCGCCACATGAACAAAACGCAGATGGTTTTGTGGGTTGCCCATTAATTCAAGCAATTCTTTAGTGCGACCAAGCCCGGGGCGACTACCCATCCACGACACGCTGTGGATATATTCAAGCGCTTTTTCAACGGTCATTTTTTATCACCTGCCATAAACTTTTCCAGCCCTTTTTGTGTACGGAGCCATTTTATAAGGAAAAATTCCGCCGTGCCGGCAAGCACAGAGAAAGCAAGCCCTATAAAAACGCCGTATATAGGCATGCCGAAATAGACGATTTTAGCAACGGACTTAATGCCCACCTGCCCCACAGTGTGTGCCAAAACCACCGCCGACATTGTTTGTGTTGTCCCTTTTTTCCTTATTATAAAGGGAACAAGACCGGATATTGCACCAACCGAAGCCGCGCCTATAGAAATGATAGGATTAAGAGCAGGGTTAGTGGACATAAGGCAGCTTACCGCATCGGCGCACACACCCACTGCCGCGCCGATAGCGGGCCCGAAAAGCAGGCCCGACAGTATAATCGGGGCATTTTCCAACGTAAACCTGTAATACACATTGTACGTGAACAAATTCTTGCAAACTATGCCGACAATTGCGCTGACCGCCGCCAGCATTGCCGCCGTAGTTACAACTTTAGCAGTTGACTTTTTGTAGTTTTTGGACATAAAAAACCCCTCCTTTATTTTAGTCGTCATATCAAAGCACGAAAAAAACAAAGAGGGTGCAAAAATATGCGACAGCGGGATGCTAACCCGATACCGCAAGCGTCATAAAGGCTTTTCGTCCGTCGGCAACTCCCCGTCCGACAGGCACTTTACGCATCGAGTCATACTCTGCCGCTAACATAATACCACAGCGGTTACAGGCTGTCAATAGCTTTGTGCATTTTAGCATCAAATTTTGTCGTTTGCCAAAATGTTTTAGCAAAAACAAAGATATTGTGCGAAAAAAACTTAACTTTTTTCAAAAAAGCTATTGACAAAGGAGAAAAAAGGTGTATAATCATAGGTGTTAGCAGAGACAGCGTAAGAGTGCTAACATCTTTAAGCAGATGCGAGGAGGTGAGTGCCAAATGGAATTATCCGAACGCAAACAGCGCATACTTAAGTCGATAGTAGACGAGTACATTCGATCGGGTGAGCCTGTGGGCTCCAGATACATTTCGGGCGCTTTGCCGGATACGCTTTCCAGTGCAACGGTGCGCAACGAGATGAGTGAGCTTTCGGAAATGGGGTATCTTGATAAGCCCCACAGTTCTGCCGGGCGCGTACCTACAACAAAGGGGCTTAAGACTTACATTGACGCTTTAATGGAGGATTACAACTTAAGCCTTGAGGAGCTTAATGTGCTGAACGAACTGCTTGAATATAAAGTAGGCGAGTTTGGCAAACTGCTTAACCAAGCGGCAAGGGCTTTATCCCACATAACAAACTATACTGCCATATCGGTGCTTAAGGCGCCTGCCGCCAGTATAGAGCGGTTTAAAACGGTGGGCATAGATGACAGCAGCTTTTTGTTGGTTATGCGTTGCAAAGACGGCGATGTTAAAACAAAAACCGTTAAGGCAACGGGTTGTACCGAAGAAAAGTTAGCGGAGCTTGAAAAAGCCCTTAACGCCCATCTTACGGGCTTAACAGCCGAGCAGATAACATTACCTGTGATACTTAAGCTTGAAGAAAACGCAGCGGGCGCCGCCGAGCTTATAACGCCCGCCTTAAGAACGGTTCACGGCTTGTTGGGCAGTACAGCCAAAGAGGATGTGCAAGTGGAAGGCTTGACAAAGCTGTTAACTTACCCCGAGTTTTTTGACGTTAGCAAGGCAAAAGAAGTGCTTAGTGTTTTGGAAGAAAAACACGCTCTTGTAAACAGGCTGACCGCAGGTGAAGCGGGCAGACCCAACATAGTAATGTCCGGTGCGGGGCTAACCGAAGCCAACGCCAGCGTGGTATATTATCCCATAACTGCCAACGGTCAAACCGTAGGCGCAATTGGTGTAATAGGACCCAAGCGAATGGATTACAAAAAGGTAATAGCCAGTCTTGAGTATTTTGCCGCAGGCTTATCTGAAGAACTAAAGGACAGTAAAGAAGGAGACGACGGAAATGAATAACGAAGCCGAAAAGATGGATAACATAGAAGAGACAGCAACCGAAAAAGAAACGAAGGACAGCAAAGGCAAACTAAAAGCAAAGCTTGCGGAGGCCGAAGAGAAAGCGAAAAAGGCAGAAGCGGAGCTTGCAGAGCTTAATGACAAATATTTAAGGCTTGCGGCAGAGTATGACAACTTCCGCAGACGCAGTGCCAAAGAAAAAGAAGGACTGTATAACGATTGTTTTGCAGAAGCGATAAGCGCGTTTTTACCTGTTGTTGATAACGCCGAGAGAGCGGCAGACTACGCCAACGACGACAGCGAGCTGGCAAAAGGTGTGCTAATGCTTAACAAACAGCTTAAAGATGTTCTTGAAAAAATGAAGGTAACGGAAATAGTTTCGGACGGCGAGCAGTTTGACCCAAATCTGCACAACGCAATACTACACGAAGAAGACGACGAAAGCCCCGAAAACACCATATCGCAAACCTTACAAAAGGGCTATAGAATAGGCGACAAGGTTATACGCCATGCCCTTGTAAAGGTAGTAAATTAGTTATTAAAAAACAGCTATATATAGGAGGTATTTATTATGGCAAAAATTATAGGTATTGACCTTGGTACAACAAATTCCTGCGTTGCAGTATACGAAGGCGGCGAGCCTCAGGTTATAACCAACACCGAAGGCGAAAGAACCACCGCATCTGTAGTAGCGTTCTCCAAGACCGGCGAGCGTATGGTTGGTCAGGTTGCTAAAAGACAGGCAATAACCAACCCCGACAGAACCATCATCTCCATAAAGAGAGATATGGGTACTTCCAAAAAAGTTGCCATCGACGGCAAAAACTACACCCCTCAAGAGATCTCTGCAATGATCCTTCAAAAGCTTAAGGCAGATGCAGAAAACTACCTTGGCACTTCCGTAACAAAGGCGGTAATAACCGTACCCGCTTATTTCTCTGATGCACAGCGCCAAGCAACCAAGGACGCGGGCAAAATTGCAGGTCTTGAAGTGTTGCGTATAATCAACGAGCCTACCGCAGCCGCGCTTGCATACGGTCTTGACAAGGATATTGACCAAAAGGTTATGATATTTGACCTTGGCGGCGGCACCTTTGACGTATCTTTACTTGAGATAAGTGACGGCGTATTTGAGGTTTTGGCTACCGCAGGCAACAACCGCTTGGGCGGCGATGACTTTGACGAAAAGATCATTGATTGGATAGTTGCCACCTTTAAGAGAGACAACGGTATAGACCTTAAGCAAGACAGAATGGCTCTTAAGCGCCTTAAAGAAGCTCTGAAAAAGCAAAAATAGAGCTTTCCAGTGTTACCAGCACCAGCATCAACCTTCCCTTTATAACCGCAGACGCCACCGGCCCCAAGCACTTTGACGAAACTCTTACCAGAGCAAAGTTTGATGAGCTTACTGCCGACTTGGTTGAAAAGACCATGGCACCCGTAAGACAGGTGCTTTCCGATGCAGGTCTTTCCGCGTCTCAAGTTGACAAGGTGCTGCTTGTAGGCGGCTCTACCCGTATACCCGCAGTACAGGATGCTGTTAAGAGCTTCCTCGGCAAAGAGCCTTTCAAGGGCATTAACCCCGATGAATGTGTTGCTATCGGCGCGGCTATCCAGGCAGGCGTCTTAGGCGGCGGGGTTAAGGACCTTCTGCTTCTTGACGTTACTCCCCTCTCTCTCGGCATTGAGACCTTGGGTGGCGTATTTAACAGAATAATTGACAGAAACACCACCATCCCCGTACAAAAGAGTCAGGTATACTCCACCGCCGCAGACGGTCAGACCTCGGTTGAAGTACACGTGCTTCAGGGTGAGCGTGACATGGCGGCAGGCAACACCACACTCGGTCGTTTCTCTCTTGACGGTATAGCGCCCGCACCCAGAGGTGTTCCTCAAATAGAAGTAACCTTCGATATAGACGCAAACGGCATAGTTAATGTAACCGCAAAGGACAAGGGCACAGGCAAAGAACAGCACATAACCATCTCTTCCTCCACCAATATGTCCAAGGAAGATATCGACCGCGCTGTTAAAGATGCGGAAATGCACGCCGCAGAAGACAAGGAACGCAAAGAGGCCGTAGAGGTTAAGAACCACGGCGAAAGCCTTGTATTCCAAAGCCAAAAGACCCTTTCCGAGATAGGCGACAAACTTTCCGATGACGACAAGCAGCCCGTACGCGCTGCTATAGAAAAGCTGCAAGAAACGCTTAAGACCGACAACACCGCCGCAATTAAGGCAGATACCGAAGCTTTGGAGCAGGCGTTCTACAGGCTTTCCGAAAAGCTGTATCAGCAACAGCCCAACCAAACACCCGATATGGGCGGCGATAACGGCGCAAACGCTGACGGCGTTTACGATGCTGACTTTACCGATAAGACAGAATAATGCTTTTGGCGGCGGAGGGGGCAAAAACCCCTTTGCCGCCATAGGTTAAAAAAAGGAGTGAATATCGGTGGCTGAAAAAAGAGACTATTACGAGGTGCTTGAAATATCCAAGGGCGCCACGGCAGATGAAATAAAAAAGGCCTATAAAAAGCAGGCAAAGAAATATCACCCCGATATGAATCCGGGTGATAAAGCGGCGGAAGAAAAATTCAAAGAGGTAAACGAAGCCTACGCTGTTCTTTCCGACGACGAAAAAAAGAATATGTACGACCAATACGGCCACGCAGCATTTGACCCCGCAAACGGCGGTGCATACGGCGGCGGATTTGGCGGCGGATTTGGCGGATTTGATTTTGGCGACCTTGGGGATATATTCGGCAGCTTTTTCGGCGGCGGCAGCAGTAGCAGAAGAAACACCGGCCCCGCCAGAGGCGAGGACTTGGGCTACAGGCTTACCCTTGACTTTGAGGAAGCGGTGTTTGGCTGTAAAAAGACTTTAGAGTTTAACCACACCGAAAAATGTACCGCTTGCGGCGGCAAGGGCGCAGAAAAGCCCGGTGATGCCGAGACTTGCTCTACCTGCGGCGGCAGCGGCACGGTGCGCGTACTTAAAAACATAGGTTTCGGCTCAATGCAGATGCAACAGCCCTGCTCCCGTTGCGGCGGCAAGGGCAGGATAATCAAAAACGCCTGTAGTGCCTGCCACGGCAAGGGCGCGGTTAAAAAGCAGAAGAAGCTGGAGATAGATATACCCGCAGGTATAGATAACGGCGAGCGTATTCAGCTCCGCGGTCAGGGCAATGCAGGTGAAAACGGCGGACCCGCAGGCAACCTTTATGTGACGGTGTCTGTGCGCCCCCACAAGATATTCGAGCGCGACGGCACCACCCTTTATATGGATTTGCCCATAACCTTTGTGGAAGCAACCCTTGGCGCAACGGTAACCGTGCCCACCCCCGAGGGCGGCAAGGCGGAGTTTACCATACCGGAGGGAACCCAAAGCGGCACAGTATTTTCCTTGCGGGGCAAGGGCGTGCCTCATCTTAACAACCCCAATGTTAGGGGCGAGCTTAGGGTTACACTGTCCGTAGAGATTCCCAAAGGGCTTAATGCAAAGCAAAAAGAGCTGCTTAAGAAGTTTGGCGACGCCACAGACGTTAAGAACTACAACAAAAAGAAAAGCTTTTTTGATAAATTTAAAAAATAGGCATGCCCGTAGCACTCACTTGGGGCAAAAAGTACTAATAAAAAAGCAATTAAGCAACAGAGTTACCCCAAGAAGCCAACAGCTTCTTGGGGACCCCGACAACAATCACCCCAAGAAATCTCACGATTTCTTGGAGACCCCGACAAAAAACAGGACTGTTTTATAAAAAGCAGTCCTGTTTTATTTATCGTAATCAAGCAACCGTAAAGGGCTTACGCCCAATACCTGTGCCAACGCCGCAAGCTCTATATCCGTAACAAAGCGCTGTCCGCTTTCTATACGCTGAACGGCGTTTTTATCCACATCAAGCCCCGCAAGTTGCAATGCATCTGCCAAGGCGCGTTGCGACATTTTAGGCACTGCTGCTTTTCTTAACCGTGCAACAGCCACACCGCAAATGTTATTGCGCTCGTTCGCTCTGTTCTTGAACATATATTCCTCCACATGATGACATTTGGTGCTTGACAATAATATTCTACTATGCTATAATTGCACAAATGACATGCACAAAATGTCAAATAATGTTAAGGAGGTCATAGCGTTGAACGAAAATCAACCCTCGGCGGTTAATGTACAGCTTTCGGAAGAACAGGTGGCAGCTGCAAAGAAGAAGAAGCTTATAACCAACATAGTAACATTTGTTATCACTTTTGTTGTAATTTTTGTTGTGGGTTTTTTCCTTCTTAAGGGCGAAATAACCGCATCCGAGTACAACCAAATCGAATACGGTATGTCTTACAGCGAGGTTTGCGACATTATCGGTTCGGAAGGTAAAGAACAAGCCGGCAGCAGTATTGGCGGCTACAGCTCGCAGGTATATATGTGGAAGGGTCCCTTTTACTACATTACCGGTGCAAATGCCTGCATCACTTTTATGAACGGCGAAGTTACCGGTATGGCAAGCACAGGCTTTTAAAAAACAAAAAACAAGGAGTATTGCTATGAAAAAACTTATATCTTTATTGTTAATTTTTGCTACAATATCTATGATCTTTGCAGGTTGTAGTGACGAAGACAAGGAAACTGCAAAAAAAGATCCGCTTATAGGAACCTGGTATTTGGAAGAAGATGACTTTACCTTTGTTTTTGAAGAAGGCGGAAAAGGCAGAGTAAGCGAGGGCGACGAATCGGGATCTATGACTTGGTCTGTTGATGGTGATGTCCTTACCGTAGTTATCGAAGAATCAGAGACTGTAGAGTTCAAATATAAAGTAGACGGCAACAAGCTTACTTTAATCGAAGGTAGTGAAGAGGCTATCTTTGTAAGAAAATAGGTGTTTGCGCTTTTACAAACATACTAAACACCCCAACAAAAAGCTGTTGCAGGCCGATTGGTCTGCAACAGCTTTTTTCGTTCACCCCAAGAATCACCGACGTGGTCTTGAGGAGCTTATACTTTTTAATTTAGTTATCAAATGCGGGAAGTATGGGCATTGTAGACATGTTTTGCCAAGTGCCGTTAAGCTTTCTTTCTGCGTAGTCACGAAGTACGTCCACCCATATATAAAACGCCTTCTTTGCTATATGATAAGACTCATCGGAGGAATACTCCACAGGCAGATAGCCGTTGTAGGTGGTAAGCGGTGTTGCCACATCCACAAAGTCGATACCGTTGGCGGTGCAATAAGCAAGCACCATATTGTTGTATTCTCTGATTTTTCCGTTATTAAGGGTGCTATAAGGAACCGAATTGCTGTAAATACCGCAGTTATAAGTGCAGGCAAGGATAACAAGGTTAAGGTTGGGGTTGGCGCTACGTATGCGTTGTATGCCTTCTATAGTGTCGTAGTAAGCACCGTTAAGCCCCGAGCGCTTCAAGTCGCTGTAGCCCATAAGCCCAATGTACAGGTTGTTGCATCCCGTTGCGGTGGGCAAGTCTGCAAAGTGATAACGCTTGCTTCTGAACAGCGGCAAGGAGCTGTCTCGAGAGTTGGGGTCTTGGGTCTCGTCTGCATAAAAGCTTATGCCCACGCCTGCGCAGAATGTGGGATTACCCATTATGGACGAATCTATCTCCGAATGCCATTGGGCAATATAGTTGCCAAAATGCATCATTATGGAATAACCTACAAATACCGAGTCGTTAAAATAACTGTCCACAGGATTGGTCTCCAAAGTGTCGGGCAATGGATTCATAGGAGCGTTCATATCTACTATCACCGAGCTTTCATCTTCACTGCTTTCTTCGGGCGCTTCCGACTCTACAGGTGCGGAGGTGGAATCGTCGGGTGTTTCAGACTCTACAGGTGCGGAGGTGGAATCGTCGGGCGCTTCCGACTCTACAGGTGCGGAGGTGGAATCGTCGGGCGCTTCAGACTCTACAGGTGCGGAAGTGGAATCGTCGGGCGCTTCAGACTCTACAGGTGCGGAAGTGGAATCGTCGGGCGTTTCCGACTCTACAGGCGCGGAAGTGGAATCATCGGGTGTTTCCGACTCTACAGGCGCGGAAGTGGAATCATCGGGCGCTTCAGACTCTACAGGTGCGGAAGTGGAATCATCGGGCGCTTCAGACTCAAGTCGGAGGCCAAGCGGTCTTAGGAAGACAATACTCAGGAACAACTCCTTGGCTCACAGAACGACATGGCTACGATCCGACTTGTTTCCGACTCTACAGGCGCGGAAGTGGAATCATCGGGCGCTTCAGACTCTACAGGTGCGGAAGTGGAATCATCGGGCGCTTCAGACTC
>JAZUQW010000192.1:0-2689 GCA_045605905.1 Eubacteriales bacterium | reverse complement strand
AGGCTTCTGTTGAAGCCTGCCGTTTACGTATATATAATTATTGATTGTCACTTACCTTACCTGTGCGAACAGCCTCGAAATCAGCCTCTATCTCCTTGGAAGGAGCCTTGGTCAAAAGCGAAACTGCAACGATACAGATGGAAGAAATGATGAATGCGGGCAACAATTCATAGATAGCAAACACGCCGCCCAAAGGTTTAAGTACCAGCTTCCACAAGAATACCATTGCGGCGCCGCTTACCATACCGGCAACAGCACCGGGCTTGTTGACGCGTTTCCAGAAAAGGGAGAAGAGCATTACCGGCCCGAAGGTGGCACCGAAGCCTGCCCATGCAAAGGATACTATTTCAAAGATTATGCTGTTTTCGTCAAGCGCTATCAATATACCGATAAGGGCAAGAACCAACAATGTAACGCGGGAAACCATCATAACCTGCTTGTCTGTAGCGTTTTTCTTGAATACGCCTTGGAACATATTTTTAGAGAACGCCGATGCCGCTATTAACAAATAAGAGTCAGAAGAGCTGATGGTTGCTGCAAGGATACCTGCCATTACAAAGCCTGCAAGGAGGGGTGGCAGATACGCCTCTGACATGGTGATGAAGATGCTTTCCGCTGCGGACGCGGTAAGATGCTCATCGGGGAACAGTTGACGGCCGATAATGCCGATAAATACGGCAACTGCCAAGGAGATAACTACCCATACAATTGCGATACGGCGGGAACGCTTAAGCTCGCTTTCCTTGCGAACAGCCATAAAGCGCAACAGTACTTGGGGCATACCGAAATAGCCAAGGCCCCACGCCATCATAGAGCAAACGCTTAACAAGCCATAGGGTTTAATGGGGCCAAACAAAGGAGTATGACCGTTAACTATCTGCTGTCCGTCAGCGTTCAAAGTGGGGTTGGCAAGACCGAAAAACTCTAAAAATCCGGGAATTTCACGTGCGTTTTCGGCAACTTCGCCGATGCCGCCGGCGTTTACTACGCCGAGGATAACAACAACGGAAAGCGCAATTATCATTACTATGGCTTGCATAAAGTCAGAAATGCTTTCTGCAAGGAAACCGCCAAGCAGGGTATAAGCAAGTACAAACACTGCACCTATAACCAGCATTAGCTGATAATCTGTGTCAAACAGGGTAGCAAACAGCTTACCGCAGGTAACAAAGCAGCTTGCCGCATAAACCGTGAAGAAGATAAGAATAAATGCGGCGGCTATAAACATAATGTGCTTTTTCTTCTCACGAAAACGGTTAGAAAAGAATTCAGGCAAAGTGATAGAGTTGTTAGCGCGTACGCTGTAACGTCTTAAGCGTTTGGAAACGAGGAGCCAATTTAGGTATGTACCTACTGCCAAGCCGATTGCAGTCCAAGTGGCGTCGGCCAAGCCACACCAATAGGCAACACCCGGCAAGCCCATAAGCAACCAGCCGCTCATATCCGAAGCTTCCGCGCTCATAGCGGTTACCCAAGGGCCAAGAGAACGGCCGCCGAGAAAGTATGCTTCAGAATCCTTGTTGGCGCGCTTTGCGTACAGCACGCCGATAACAATAACTGCTGTCATATAAATAATCATGGCAGTCAGTATCTGCATTGTGTCGTTCATATTTCTCCTCCGTAAAGATATTCATACAACATTATATCATATACATAATATCAAAGTCAATGCTTTTTCTTAAGCGTTTCTTAATTTAAAGAGTGAATTCAGCTCTACACGGTTTAGGTGTAATGGTTCACCTTTGTTCAATGGGCAAACAAAGGGGCAAAAAGCACAGAAAAAAGTGCTTTTTGCCCCTTTTCTTGGGGGTGATTGCCGAGTGTGATAAAAAAGATTGTTGCCGTTTTCGTGTTTAGCCTTGATATAGGTCACCGAAATAAGCGGTCATTTCTTCATCCGAAAGACCAAAATAAGATTTCAGATCTCGCAGTACACGGTTGGTGCGTACATTATCCTTTGTGTAATTGCGTACGCGTTGAACGGAAGACTCCCAACCGCCAACGGTTTTGCCCCAACGTGCCCGGTCTTGAGGCATTTCCGATTCGATGGCGGCGACAAGCTCATCCATAACCTGATTAAAATATTCGTGGTTTAGTATGGTGCCCATCAGCTCCGCATAGCGTTTTAAAAAGGCATCTTTTCCTTCTTCGCTTTGCAGTAAGGCGCGTATCAGTACGGGGTCTCCGTTACTGCTGGAAACAATGCTGGTAAGCGGGTCGTCGGTGGTGTGATGGAACGCCCAGTCTAAATCGTACCACATCCAATGCCATTTACCGTCACCCTCCGAGGTGCGAAATCTTCTGATGTTCGCCAAGTCTTTATCGCCCATATAAGAGCGGCAGATGTACCAATCCATAAGACTTGTTATGTCTATGCGCTCCGCAAGGTATTCAAAGTTTTCGGTCTTGGACATATCATGGCTGCCTACATAGTCCCACAGCGCGTGGAATGAAGCAACGCTTCCGCTTTCCGCACCTGCGCCGGTGGATTCTGCTATATCTACCGATTCCGGCGATACATTCAAATGATCTGCCACGTAGTCGTCACTAAAGCGCTCACGCAGGTAGTAAACGCCCCAGTACTCGCCGCCCAGATACAGCACTACGGGCTTGATTGCCAACGTGTAAAGTTCTGTGTTTCCGTCAACTATAGCGGCGGCAAACTCATCTCGCAGTACGGCACTGCTCC
>JAZUQW010000191.1:0-6426 GCA_045605905.1 Eubacteriales bacterium | reverse complement strand
GCTTGACGACAGCGGCATTGCGGCAGTTGAAACTTTGGTGGCAGGCGCCTTGTCGAGAGAACCCGATTGGGAAAAAGCCACCGAATACATAAAGGATAGCAAAACAAACACAGGTGCTTCGATACTTGCACGCTATGCTTGTGAAAACGGAATAAACGCTTATATAGATGCATACGGAGCAAGCGAGCTTATAAATGCAATATCCAAGGGACAGCCCATAATAATAAAAGATGGCGATGGGTACAGGCTTGCCGCAGGCTACAGCGAAAAAGGTATAACGGTTATCGACGCTCTTACAGGGGCAAAGACCACCGTTGCCTTTGAGGATATATCAGTATTAACGGAGGTTATAATTGTGGACAGCGCTCTTAACACACCCGAAATCATTGAAGACATCATCGCAGAGGATTCTGCGGTACGCCCCGGTATTATAGTGGACAAGAAGAAGTACATTGTTATCCACAACACCGGTAACTACGCGCCCGGTTCTACCGCGGCAGCACACGCACAGTATTTGCACGGATTATCCAACAGTCCGGACAGAAGCGTATCTTGGCACTACACCGTTGACAGCAAAGAAATCTATCATCACCTGCCCGACAACGAAAGCGCTTGGCACGCAAGCGACGGCACCTATGGTGAAGGCAACCAATTCGGCATAGGCATTGAAACCTGTGTTAACGGTTTTCCAAATGTATACAAAGGTGAAGCTTATGAAGAATGGCTTAAGGAATATACCGTTACCATCAAAAATCTTGCCTATCTTGTGGCAAAGCTTATGATAGAAAACGATATCGGTATGGAAGGTATCAAGCAGCACTACGACTTTGCGCCGGATAAAAAGAACTGCCCTATGCAGATGCGTTATTCCAGCGCAAGCGACAGTTTTGTACACGATGGCGATATGTGGGTATATCTTATGTCTCAAATAGAATTGCAGTATAACAGACTTGTTGAGGAGGGCTACGGTCAATGAAAAAGCTTTTTATAAGTGCTGATATCGAAGGTACCTGCGGCATAGTTGATTGGCAGGAAACCGAGGTAGGTAACGCCTACAGCGATTATTTCAGAAACCAAATGACAGCAGAGGTTGCCGCTGTTTGCAGAGGTGCTATAAAGGCAGGCTTTGACGAAATTGTTATTAAAGATGCCCACGACAGCGCCCGCAACCTTTATCCCGATAAACTGCCCAAGGAAGTTAAGATAATACGCTCTTGGAGCCGCGACCCCTTCTCTATGATGACGGGACTGGACGACAGCTTTGACGCAGTTATATTTACAGGATATCATAACGCCGCAGGCACCGGAAGCAATCCTTTGTCCCACACTATGACAGGTAATATTTTTTCTTATAAGATAAACGGCGTTACCACCAGTGAATTTCTTATGAACTCTTATATTGCCGAATATTTTGGCGTACCCGTTGCAATGCTTACAGGCGATAAGGGCCTTTGCATTGCCGCAAAAGAACACATCAAAGGTTTGACAACCGTTCCCGTAAGCGAAGGCAGAGGCAATTGTTCTATGTCCATACACCCCCAAAAGGCTTGTGAGCTTATGGAAGAAGCGGCAGAAAAGGCTTTGAGCGGCAATCTTAAGGACTGTCACATTGCTATGCCCAAGGAATTTGAGGTTGAGGTTGCTTTCAAGCGCCACGTTTCTGCATACCGCGCTTCTTTCTACCCCGGCGCATATCTTGTTGACGACAGCACAGTTGGCTTTAAATGTAAAGATTATTTGGATTTTCTTAAATTCGAAATGTTTGCAGTATAATAAAGTATAATAATCTCTTCATAATCACCCCAAGAAGCCGTCAGACTTTCTTGGGAACCGTGAAAAAAGAATCCACCGGACAGGTGGATTCTTTTTTTGTCGGGGTCCTCAATAAATTGTCAGATTTCTTGGGGTGATTGTTATTCTATACCGTATAAAAGCTGTGAATAAGAAGGATAAGGCCACGCGTTTCTATCTGTTACGGTTTCTGCCTCGTCAACCGCTGTACGCAACGCTTTCATAGTGGGGATAACATTATCTCTGTAGTATTCTGCCTCTGCCTGACGGTCGCTTATGCTTTTTACACCGTCAATGGCTGTTTTCAAAGCCTTTGTACGAGCGGCTATAAGCCCCAGATTATCACAAAGCTTTTTAAGTGTATCCTTTTCATAGTCCACACAAAGACCGCAGTTTGCAGCCGTTTTAGCATTTAGACTGTCTGTAAGCTTTTTGGTGTATGCGCTTACTGCAGGCATTATATCCTTGTTGACCATATCCAACATGGTAAGCGCTTCTATATGTATAACCTTGCAGTAATTGCCAAGCAATATCTCATAGCGAGAACGTATCTCTGTTGTAGAGAAAACACCGTGTCTGCCGAAAAGCTCTATATTTTTAGGGTCTAAATAGCAAAGCAGCGCCTCGGGAGTGGAAGGAAGATTTAGCAGCCCCCTCTCCTCAGTAGCTTCTTTTACCCAAGCATCGTCATAGCCGTTGCCGTTGAAAATTATACGCTTATGTGCTTTTATTGTTTCTTTGATAAGGTTGTTAAGCTCGGTCTCGAAATCCTCTGCTGTCTCTAAACGTGCCGCAAAGCGTGAAAGCACATCTGCAACCGCGGTGTTCATAACTATATTTGGACCTGCCACAGAAAGACTGCTGCCCGGCATACGAAACTCAAACTTATTACCTGTGAACGCAAGAGGAGATGTTCTGTTTCTGTCGGTGGTGTCTTTTGGGAAGCGGGGCAGTACATGTACCCCTACCTTCATTTGAACTTTTTCTTTGGCATCGTAAGCTTTATCCTGCTCTATACTATCCAAAAGCGCGGTAAGCTCATCACCTAAAAACATAGAGATTATAGCAGGAGGTGCCTCGTGAGAGCCTAATCTGTGATCGTTGCCTGCGGTGGCAACAGAAAGGCGCAACATACCCTGATACTCATCTACCGCCTCTATTACGGCACAGAGGAACAAAAGAAACTGTGCATTTTCGTGAGGAGTATCCCCCGGCTCTAAAAGATTTGCACCCTCGCTGGTGGAGATAGACCAATTGTTATGCTTACCCGAACCGTTTACACCCTCAAAAGGCTTTTCGTGCAACAGGCACACCAAGCCGTGACGTGCTGCAACACGCTTCATTATCTCCATGGTAAGCTGGTTATGGTCGGTAGCGATATTTGTGGTGGTGAATATAGGCGCCAACTCGTGCTGGGCGGGCGCACCCTCGTTATGACGGGTCTTGGCAAGCACACCGAGGCGCCAAAGCTCTCTATCCAGCTCCTTCATAAATGCAACTACCCTTGTGGGGATAGTGCCGAAATAGTGATCATCCAGCTCTTGCCCTTTAGGAGGCTTTGCACCGAAAAGAGTCCTACCCGTAAAGCGCAGATCGGGACGCTTTTCGTAGAGCGTTCTATCAATCAAAAAATATTCCTGCTCCGGACCAACGGTGGTTTTTACAGAGGTAACCGTAGTGTTGCCAAACAGTCGTAATATACGCATTGTTTGCTTATTGATTGCCTCCATAGACCTTAACAGAGGAGTCTTTTTATCCAAAGCTTCCCCACCGTAAGAGCAGAACGCGGTAGGTATGCAAAGAGTGCTGTCCTTGATGAAAGCAAAGGACGTAGGATCCCACGCGGTATATCCGCGAGCTTCAAAAGTGGCACGCAGACCACCGGAGGGCAGACTGGATGCGTCCGGCTCACCTCTTACAAGCTCTTTACCCGAAAACTCCATTATTACGCCGCCGTTCTTATCGGGGGTAATAAAGCTGTCATGCTTTTCGGCGGTGATACCTGTCATGGGCTGGAACCAATGGGTGTAATGAGTTGCGCCCTTTTCCACCGCCCAATCACGCATGGCCTTTGCCACAACGTCCGCCAAAGCGGGGTCAAGGCGCTTGCCCTCGCCCATGGCCTTTTTCATAGCTTTAAATGTTTCTTCGGGCAAATAGGTTTTCATTACGGTTTCATTAAAAACTAACTCACCAAACAAAGAAGGTACGTCTTTTATCATAACCGCAGGTCCTCTCTTTCACTTTGCAAAACTTCCCATTTTAATACACTATAATTATAAAAATTATACTCCCCGTCAATATTTTTGTCAACTGTTTTTTCACTTGTGTTTTTCGTTGACAACAAAGCGGCATCA
The DNA here is from genome assembly GCA_045605905.1 of Eubacteriales bacterium. GTDB lineage: Bacteria > Bacillota > Clostridia > Oscillospirales > CAG-382 > SIG636. Next base: position 2,278 of record JAZUQW010000191.1, on the reverse strand, counting down.
TGATACAATTAATATAGATAAAAGTAAGCAAGGGGGATGTATGTATGGCAAAAAAGATTCTGTTTAGGATTTTGACTCTCGCTGTTTGCACCGTTATGCTGTTTTCGTCGGCAGTGATTACTTCTAATGCCGCAGAAAAGGCAACAAAACAGAGCTTTGTATCAAGACTTGATTTTGGGTATGACGACAGTGATACTGTCCGCGCCATAGTGGTGTTTAAAGGTGAAAGTGGTATTGATTTAAAGCAAAAAGGCCTTTCTGATGCCAAAACGGCAAGCAAAGCTGTGGCAAAAAAACGAAGCTCCCTGATAAAGTCTTTAGAAAGCAATTACAATGCAAGCGTTATATACAGCTACAGCACCCTACTTAACGGTGTTGCCGTGGATGTAAGCTATGGCAACCTTAAAAATATTGAACAGCTTGACTGTATTGAAAAGGTATATATAGCCAATAGGTATTCCGCACCGATAGCAGAAGTATCTATCAAGCCCGCAACGGTATCCGCCGGACAATCTGTGGGCTTTACCGCAGGAACGGACGGTGGCAAGGGTACCGTTATTGCTGTTTTGGATACAGGCTTAAGCGCAAACCACGAGGCGTTCAGCACGATGTATATGGGTGACACTGTTGCCCTTACCCAAAACACGGTAAATGCGCTTAAGGCAGAAAAAGAGCTTATGGGGAGTTACCTTAACAAAAAGATTCCTTACGTTTACGACTATGCAGAAAACGACACGAATGTGTCCTCCACAGATTATCACGGTACAGCAGTTGCAAGTATTGTCGCAGGCAATAACGGCGTTGATTTTACAGGTATTGCACCCGAAGCGCAAATATTGGGTATGAAGATATTTTCTTCTGACGGCTACACCGATTCCACTATATACTTTGCCGCCATGGAAGAGGCATATCTTTTGGGCGCAGACGTTATAAATATGTCTTTGGGGTCTCAAAACGGCTTTTCCTTTGACTATGAGTTAGAAACCGTGCTTTTCGGCAATATATTTGAAAAGCTTAAAGAAGAAGGCATATTTGTTTGCTGTGCGGCAGGTAATGAATATTCCCAAGGGTATTGTGAATATTCCTATAACCACGCTTCCTCCTTATATTACATAGACGCGGTTACTGCCGATTATGCAGATTACGGCGTTATAGGCAATCCCGCCAGCTATAGCAACGCAATAGCTGTTGGCAGCGGCAATAACTTCTCTTACGCCGCATACACTCTTAATGTTAACGGCACCGATATTGAGTATAACGAAGCTGTGGAAGGCTCGTTTTTCTCGGCTTTTGCAGGTCAAACGTTGGAATATGTTGTGATACCCGGTGTAGGTGCTGTCGAAGACTATATCGGTATAAACGCAACCGGTAAAGTTGCCGTCGTTTCGAGGGGCGAAATAACATTTGCGGATAAATGCATTGCCGCCGCAAATGCAGGCGCAGTTGCGATGATATGCTACAACAATACAAGCGGCAATATATATATGGATATCACCAGCCCCGCTATTCCTTGTGTTTCCGTTGCAGGCAATGCATACGAAAGCTTTGCGGCAAACAGTAGCCTTACCGTTAATACCGAGGCTTCCTTGTACCCAAGTCCGTACGGAGTGCAGATGTCAAGCTTTTCAAGTTGGGGCGTTACACCCGACCTTAAGCTTAAGCCCGAAATTACCGCTATCGGCGGCAGTGTTCTTTGCGCAAGCATGGGGTTGAGCGGATACACTTATATGGACGGCACCTCTATGTCTACGCCTATGATGTCAGGAATTTTTGCCTGTCTTAAGGGAGATATAACAAGCAAGAATCTTGAGGGGTACTCTACAGATAAAGAGATTTATGAGCTTATATATGACACGGTTTTAAGCAGTGCGGAGCTGTTGTATAATGACGAAGGCTTGCCCTATTCTCCCCGTCAACAGGGTGCGGGACTGCCTGTATATGCCAACTTAAAAACACTTAATGCGGCATTTGAAGAGCCCATAGTCAATTTAGGTGACGACCCCGAAACAGACGGCGTTTACGCCTTTACCACTACGGTTAAAAATCTGTATGGGGGGGCTACAAGCTTTTCTGTAGGCGATACTTACGTTTTATGCGATAAGCACGAGCTGATAGACGGTGTTTACTATAACACGCTTACATCCTATGCTATCAATGCTAATATAAAAGTAAACCTTTCCGATGGCAGTTTTAATGACGGTGTGTACTACTTTGAAGAAGGAACCGATGCGGTTGATATAACCGTTACCATATCCTTGAGCGACGAGGCAAAGGAATA
>JAZUQW010000190.1:0-2104 GCA_045605905.1 Eubacteriales bacterium | reverse complement strand
CTGCGGTCTGTGCGTTTTTATCGAAAAGGTTTTCAGCTTTTAGCGCATCGACATAGGTTTGAGAGGTCGCAGCCACTGCCGTTGTAATAGCGTTTGTTATCTCGGCGATATACTCCCGTGCTGTGACGTTTTCCGTTTCTGCCGTTGCCCTTGCCGCTTCCTTCTTGATAAGCGATATCAAGTAGGCCGCAATAATAGGCACCGTTACCTTTATAATCGCATCAAGAAGCACCATAAGTATTTCTTTCATGCTTTACCTCCTTAATGTGGTCGCTGTAGGTTACTCATCGTATACGCCGAAAGAGTCAATCTCGTTTTTGTCATTCATGTAAGTGAATACCGTGGTGTATTGATCACTCAGACAGTGTGTTGAAAGTACCTTTGCGTAGCGGGGCTCTGTGCCATAGCCACCGCCGTTTTCAATTTCTTCATCAGTCCAAGCCGTAGGAGGATTATGCAGTATAATGTCATAGCCCATACTGAAATGATGCCTGTAAGGGCTGACCGTGCGCGAGCCACTCAATTGAACTGTGCAAGCTTGGTCGGTATACCATTTGCCGCCACTATAATATATATGCATAGGGCCGATCACGGTACACTCACCGTAGGCTAAGTACACAAGACGATTGCCATCATCGTCCCAATACAATCTGAAGGTGATGGGCTTATGATATGTGTCACCGTCTTTTACAAGAAGCGTACCGCTATTGAAAGCTGCTTCAATCTCCTCATTTGTGGCGTAGGTATATTCAGTCCAACCCCCATCATCGGACTCCCAATACTCGCTGTCGGGATAGAATTTGCCCTCCTCGGTAGGGTGGGGCGTAACGATAAGCAATTCGCCGCCGCCCTCGGAGCTACCGCCGCCCTCGGAGCTACCGCCTGCGGAGGCGTCAGCTTTGACTACCCATTCGTTGTTGGGAGCCAAGATGTAGGTTGCGCCGGTGGAGCAAACGTAGGCTTCGGAGCCGACGTCGCAAGGGTCGTTGGTCGTGTGGTCTGTGGGGTCTACCTCAATGCTGCCTGCCGTGGTAGACGTGGGAAGTAGGGCGATGTCCTCTGCCGTGTCGCAGATAAACTCTCGCCTGCCTTTGATTATTGCTATGCCGTTGATGAATGTAAGCTTTGTTGCCATAGTTATTATTCCTCCTATTCTAATCCTGCGTCCATTCTAAGGACTTTTGCGGCATCAAGGCTGTTTACCTTACCGTCGCCGGTTACATCTGCGGCGGCTTTCTGTTCGTCGGTAAAGTCGGTAAGCCCTGCATCGTACTGTAAAATTTTCGAAGCGTCAAGGCTGTTTACCTTGCCGTCACCGGTTACGTCGCCGGGAACTACTTTCAGTTTCAGCCCTAAAGCCGAGGCTATAGCACGGGCGTCCGCCTTGGCTATCTCCTCAAGGCTGTTAACAATCCACTCGGCACCTGCCTTCGTGTCGTGAAACTCATGCTCGATGAGCACGGGCGGTATGTTGTAGTTAGCCGGCTCTCTAAGTTCACCTAAGTTCCACCCGTTGTTGCTCCATGCGTAAATAGCGGGTTGCTTTGCTCTGTTGCTCTTGATAGGGCATATAGCGTTAAGCTCCTTGACGATGCTGAGCGCCATTTCCTTAGAGAGCAAAAACCTCGGGTGATAGAAAAGGCAAGCGCCTTTCCCTTTGCCTGCGTTGGAGTGGAGTGCAACGTAAACATCGCTCCCCATCTTCATTGCCTCCTCAGGCCTGCCCTTGTAGTCACGGTTTTGAGAGTAAACCGAGGCTACTATCGGGATTGCGCCCTCATACTTCCTCAGTTCGTCGGCAAGCATGGGGGCAAGTAAATCCATCTGCTGTTTTTCGTTGTACCCTTCAATAGCGTACTTCTTGTAATGGTTTGCGGGGGAAATATAGATTTTGTATTCCTTCAAAACAAATCCCTCCTTTGTAAATCAAAACGCCTCCCGTTTAATAAGGGAGGCGTTACACTTTGTGTTTATCGTTGCTGTTTTTTAATTTCCGTTAGGTTGTTATGTCCCTATTTGTAGACCGAGCCAACAACTATATGTCATAGTTCGGCTCAAACCATTCATATTGGTTGCCGTTCTGCCCGTAGTAGGTGAACCTAAG
>JAZUQW010000189.1:0-3508 GCA_045605905.1 Eubacteriales bacterium | reverse complement strand
TTAAACATTCTCCTGCGATTGGCCAAAAACTCTTTTGTCACCATAGGCGACATTGCACAACGGCAGTTATATGTTTGGCTAGGCAATCCCTTTTCGCCGGTTCTTTCATCAATTATCGGCGGATCATCAAACCTGAATATTTGGCCGTTATATTTTTTGTGCAAATCTCTTTCACGGCCGTCCATAATTGTGTGCCATTTAAAGTGCGTAAATCCCTCAGCTGTGTACTTAGCTGTCAGATAACTGCTTGTTGCAATTGCGCTTTCGTTGCGTGCCAAGAACTTTGCGTGGCGTTGGCTTATACCAAATTCTTTTTGAATATAATCGCCAATTGTTTTCGGGCTTTTGCCGTCTATTGCCATTTGCGCAACTACTGTACGCATTTTGACAATTTCTTCTTCAGTCCAGTCCTTAATCCAAAAATTAAGATTGTGAGTGTAACGTTCTGCTATTTCATTAGCCGTAAAGTCATCTATTTTCGGAGTTATAAGCTCGATTTTATGTTGCTCGGCATTTTTATAAACCCGTTTTTGCAGATCTGACATAATTGCTTTAACTGATTCGTCAAATACAAGCTTGTTCAAAAGAGCATCCATATTTGATATTTGTCCGAGTAAATATTGGTTAATAGCTGCAGCCTTTGCAGCTGCTTTTGCTTTTGCCGTATCAACTGCCCATAATAATTCGGTCGGGAGTTTATCTTTTGCTATAACGTAACCTTTTCTGCTGCGGGAATATCTCGCCCCGATTTTTTCAAGCTCAAGAGCGACCCTGTTTGAAAACCTGCTTTTGGCTACAAAAACACCGTTATCGTATTGTATAGCCCCGCTCATTATAGCCTCACGAATAATGCTGCTATCGTTTAAAACCTCTTGCTCTCTCAATATTACAAAACATTCGTGAAATATATTTGCCCACATCCATACAATTATCTTTGAAGCAATTATATCTTCGTATGCTTTTTTATATTTTATTGGTTTTAAAAACATTGGTGACCTTTGACCATAGCGAATTATTAACGTTTACTTCTTCGGTCATTTCGGGCATGTCGCCGACTTGGACTTCATCGCTAAGCGCTTCTATTTCTTCATCGCTTAATGCAACTATTTCCTCGACCGCCAATTTTTCTGCAACTTGTTTTGGTGACAAGATGCCTGCTTGTAACAGCTGAATATATCCGTTGATTTTGCTCGTTGTTATTTCTTGCTGGTCTTTTTCGGACATTACCCGCAGCGGTTTCCACTTGATTGTTAAATCAGGGATTTTGCGTCCGAACAACTGAAAACATCTGATGTCTATCATCTGTTTTAATATCTTTGTTGCCGGAACTCTGATTTCCGAAGAAATCATTGCATTGTAGTTTTCAAGATCATCTTCGCCGCTTGAAAACCCGCTTGCGCCACGACCAAACATTTTTGAATACGGTATGCGTAAACAAGAGCAAATCAGCAAAAATATTTTTTCAAGCATTGCGTCTATGCTGCCAAACGAAAGCTGTTTTTGATCGTAATCATCTTGAGCGTCCATTGTTAACATAGATTTATAGTTTTTGTTGGCTGCAGCAATATCAACCCTGCGTCTTACTGCGGACTCACCACCAGGTGATAACAGCAGCTCACTCAGTCCCGCGATTTTAAGAATATCAATCTTGGCCTCATCCAACAGCTCAAGAATAACACTGTTTGCTTTCAAATATTGGTTTAATTGCGGGATAACGTCTTCGAATATACTTGCGCCCCAGCCTTGAAGCATATTGCGTATGAAATAAGGCTGAGTTTTACCGGTGTAATAAAAGACTCTTGATTTGTCAAAAATAATGTTATTTCCGTCTTCACCGCGAAGATTGTCTTGGAGCATAAACTCGTCTGCCAAGTACAAACTTGATGCCAAAGGATAACATTGCCATCTGTCCACGGCCAAGAACTCTACTTGCTTACCTTTAATGGTTTCAGGGTTAAACGGAGTGTCTGTTTTTTGGTCTGTATTAACTAGAATAAGACCCCCGCCATATAAACGGCCCCAGCGCAAGCAGTCTTTTAGAACTTCGACATCGTTACAGTCTGACATCTTTTCTTCAAGTTCTGCTATTTCATCAGGCGTCAATGTGTCGCTGTCAATTTCAAATCCGCCGTCACGGAATGCATCCGCAACCGGCAAATCAACTGCCGTAGCCGCAAAGCCGTTCGATTTATACGTATTGGCCAGCGGTACATAATTCAAGCTCAACAAAAACGGGCTTGCATTTTTCCATATGCCTATCGGGTCGTTCATTGAATTTATAAACGGATCCGAAAGACCTAAAGCTGTTTCTAAACCGTTATTTACTTTTTGTGGATTTTGTTCTGTCATTATAAAACTTCTAAAATACTAATTTGCCTACGTGCTATTGTGTTGTTTATCAAATGAACAAGAGTATCGACAATATCATCATGCGCGTGTGCTAAGTCCCGCGTAAATGCTTCGCACTCTGCCAAAAACACAGAATTGTTTGAGTATTGTTCGTTTTCGGGTAATGAAACGTTACCGTTTGCAATATAGTCTAAAACTTCTTCAACTCTTGAGAGTTTATCTTTTGTAACCTCTACAGCCTTAACAGGAAGACCGGTCTTTTTGAAGTCCTGAAGCAATTGTTGCCCGCTTGCCCTGTCTTCTATAACCATACTTGATGCGCTTGTTTGTCGTTTGTCCAACTGCCAGCGGTTATATAACGAAATGGCCTGCTGTTTAAGTTCGGGATATTCCCACTTGCCGTGCACCATTTCAAGTATGTGCAGTTTATTCTGCTGTGTAACACCCCCAACCAAAAAACAAGAATAGTCGGCGTGTTCTTTTGCGCTTATGGCCGTATCTGCTGCTATTATAATCTTTTTATAACTGTATTGTTCGCTTGCTTTGTAATAACCAAACCAATCTCGTTTGATTACCTGCCCGCCTAGTACAATCGGTTCCTGTTGATATTGCGACGTAAAAACGTAATTATCAACTTGTAATTCTTTTATACGTTCTTCCGAATATTGGCTCGGAAGCTGGCAAACACCGTTTTCATCAATCAACGGCCGCTTTAAAGTAATAAAATTGTATTTGCTTTGTAATATCCCGCTTAGGTCTTCCAAATGAAGCCTTTGCTGAATATTTATGATCGGAACGCTTGAATTATTCAAACGGCTTAATAACGTGCCGGCAAAATATCTTATTACCTTGTTTCTAAGTGTTTGGTGGTAAATATCATCAGGTTTGTTGGGGTCGTGTATGATTAACGCACCTGTAAACCCTTTGCTGTTTCTTATACCGGCACCATAACCAGTAATCTGTGAACCAATAGAACTGAACAAACATACACCGCCTTTTGATGTTACTATCTTTTTGGCTGAATATGTGTTTCTTCCGGTTTCTTTTTTTAAATACTCTGCCCAAAAATCATCTTCAGGCGTCAGTTCTTCCTCTGAATATAAAACATTGTTTGCGTACATTGCTTTATACACAGGGTTCTCTAAAATATCTCTTACCC
>JAZUQW010000188.1:0-7145 GCA_045605905.1 Eubacteriales bacterium | reverse complement strand
CCGGTGCCTGCGGAAAGCACAAATTGGTTTGCGCCGATAGTGGAGCCGCCAACTGTATTAACAGCGCTTACAGTACCCTTAAGTGTGCCGCCAACGGAAAGGCTACCTTCGGTAATTGTACACACAAGCTCGGTTCTGGTGGAGCCGGAGGAGGTAGGCGCGGTAACGCCTATGTCACTATCGAAATAGTATATGTAGTCTGCACTGTAGGTATTTGACCTTTTATTGATGGCGGTAAGCTTGGTATTGTAGCTTGTGCCGTCGATTGTTAAGCCGTATACAAGCTTACTGTATACAACGTCTGCGGTACCGTCTTCTGCTATAACAAGGTTGTAGCCTTCAAGACCTGCCTCCGCAACGGAAACCTTGCCTGCAGTGCCGTAAAGACCTATGGGAGTACCGTAGTTAGCCACTTCCATTGAGAAGAAGTCACCGTTTATGGCCGCGTATACATCAAGGCCCTCTTTTTGTGCGTTTTTCACATCGTCAACTATGGTATAGCCGTGACTGGCTTGAGAGTGATAAACATAGCTGCGGAAGTCAGAGGATTTAGGGTTAAACTCCATAGTAAAGCAAACCTGCTCTATACCTCTGTCATCATTGTAACGGAACTCGTTATAAACAAGACCGTCGCCTAAATTATGCACTTCGGCAGAAGTAACGGTGTAAGATGCGGCAATATCATCAACCACATACACAGCGTTTGACGGCAAACAAGCAACCGCCATAATTACTGCCAAAAGCAATGCTAAAACTTTTGTAGCCGCTTTTTTCATAAAAATATTCCTTTCCTTAATACAAAGACTTGATTAATTATACCATACATTTTTCATTTGTGAATACCTTTTTGAGCATTTAAAGCAAAAAAATTAAGCGGCGGAATGCCGCTTAATTTTTGTAAACGCTTATTCTTCGCTGAACATATCCTTGCCCACACCGCACAAAGGGCAGGTGAAATCGTCGGGAAGATCTTCAAACTTGGTGCCGGGGGCTATACCGTTATCGGGATCGCCAAGTGCTTCGTCATACACCCAACCGCAAGCGTCACATACATACTTTTTCATTACAAAATACCTCCAAATAATTTATTCTATACTATTGGTTCAAAATCGGATGCGCCGTGTTTGCAAAGCGGACAAACAAAATCCTCGGGCAGAGGATCACCCTCGTAAATATAGCCGCAGATCTTGCAAACATAGCCTTTTTTACCTTCGGTTTGAGGCTTGGGCTTAACATTGTTTTGGTAATATGTATAGGTCATGGTCTCTTTGTCGGATATGACCCTCGCCTCGGTCACGGAGCAGATAAACATACCGTGGGTATCAAGGTCCACATACTGCTCTACCTTAAGTGACATAAAGGAGTTGATATGTCTGGGTAAAAACACCAAACCGTTATCGGAACGGAGAGGAGTACATTCTGCAAATTTATCCACATTTCTGCCGCTTACAAAGCCAAATTTTTCAAACACAGCAAAGGGAGCATCTACCGTAAGGCAGTTTATGTTCATGATACCTGTTTGCTTAATAACGTGGTGAGAGTAATTCTCTTTATTTATGGTAACGGCTATTCTGTTGGGAGTATTGGTAACCTGGGTTACAGTATTAACTATTAAACCGTTATCCTTTTTACCGTCGTTACTTGTAACAACATATAAGCCGTAGCCGATGTTGAAAAGAGCTGTAAGGTCGTTTTTGTTAGCGGTGGAATCCTGCCGTGCAAGATAATCCTTGCAAAGCTCCTCTGCCAAAGCGCCGAGTTGAGCGTTGCTTTCTTCATTAAGAGCGGACATTATCTTTACCGTGGTGTCTGCGTAGGTAATATTTTTGCTGCCCTCAAACATCTCACGCATAATCTTTGCGGCAAGGGGGGCCCAACTGCCGTTTTCGATAAAAGCAACGGTGCGGTTGCTGTAATTGCGTTCTGTAAGATGCTGTATAAACTCACGCATAAAGGGGAATATGCCTGCATTATAGGTGGTGGTTGCCAAAACAAGCTTGCTGTATCTGAAGGCATCCTCTACCGCCTCTGCCATATCACAGCGAGCAAGGTCATTTACAACCACTTTAGAGCAACCGTTGGCTTTTAGCTTTTCCGCCAACTGCATAACCGCTTTTTTTGTATTACCGTAAACAGAGGTATAGGCAATAACTATGCCGTCCTCCTCCGGCTGATAACTTGACCAAGTGTCATAAAGGCCCAAATAATAGCCAAGGTTTTCCTTGAGTACAGGCCCGTGCAAGGGACAGATGATTTCAATATCCAAGCCCGCCGCCTTTTTCAGCAGATTTTGAACTTGGGTTCCGTATTTGCCCACTATGCCTATGTAGTAACGTCTTGCCTCGCAGGCCCAATCCTCTTCCACATCAAGGGCGCCGAATTTTCCGAACCCGTCAGCAGAGAACAAAACCTTATCTGTGATGTCATAGCTTACCACTACCTCGGGCCAATGCACCATCGGTGCTGTAACAAAAGTAAGGGTGTGATTACCAAGCTCAAGTGTACTGCCTTCCCCTACCACCACCGCTTTGTCGGAAAAATCAACACCGAAAAAGTTTTTCATCATACCAAAAGCCTTTGCAGAGGAAACGATTTTTGCCTGCGGATACGCTTTGGTAAAATTAAGAATATTTGCGGAATGGTCAGGCTCCATATGATGAACCACCAAATAGTCGGGCTGTCTGCCGTTTAATGCGTTTTGGATATTATCCAACCACTCGTGAGTGAATGAAGCGTCAACCGTATCCATAATAGCTATCTTTTTGTCTATGATGGCATAGGAGTTATACGCCATACCGTTAGGTACAACATACTGCCCCTCAAACAAATCCACATTATGGTCGTTTACACCGATATACTTTATGTCGTTGGTTATAAACATATTCTTCCTCCTGAATTTATACAAGTAATTTATATACAGTTAGTATGCGCTTTGCGCAAGCCTCAAGGTCTGCCCTTGTAAGCTCACCCTTTTCTATTGCCGCCAAGAGCTCGTCGGGATAACCTATATGCATCTTCATATCGTTACCTGCCTTCACCTCGTTAACGGGGTTGTTTTTTATGCCCCAATCTGTAGTAACCATACCCTTAAAGCCCCATTCGCCCCTCAATATGCAGGTTATAAGCTCGTAACTTTCAGAGGTATGGATTCCGTTTATAAGATTATAAGAGGTCATAATACTCCAAGGGTCAGCCTCTTTAACACAGATTTCAAAGCCCTTAAGATAAATCTCCCTTAAAGCCCTCTCCGACACTCGAGAGTCGCTTTTGATTCTGTTAAGCTCCACATTATTTGCGGCAAAATGCTTTACGGAGCAGGCAACGCCTTGGGACTGTATCCCCCTAACCTTTGCCGCCGCCATTTTGCCGGCAACCAACGGGTCCTCTGAAAAATACTCAAAGTTTCTGCCGCAAAGGGGCGTTCTGTGGATATTTATGGCGGGAGTAAGCCACACCTTAAGACCGTTTTCTTTAAGCTCTGCCGCACCTGCGGCGCCTATTCTCTCCACAAGCTCCTCATTCCAAGAGCAGGCAAGCAAAGTGGCGCAGGGCCAAGCCGTTGTAGGTATGCCGTGGTGGGCATCCAATCTTAAACCTGCGGGGCCATCCGCTGTAGGAACAGGAGGCACGCCCAAACGCTCGAGGCTTGAGAAACACATGGTGTTGGATACGCCCACATCGGGCGAACCGCCCATAAACTCGCAAAGCTCCTCGTTGGTGAATGCAGCAACAAACTCATCAAGGCTGATCTTTTCGCCAACATCCTTAAAGTTTGGAGACTCAACAGGGCAAGCGGCGGTAAGTGCCGAATTTGTACCGTAAACGTAAGCACCTTCCGCTTGAGGCAATGGTTCAAAGCTACCGTCCGCAAGCATACGCTTTGAAAGGTTGCGTGGAGACAAGCGGCTTTCAAGCTGTTCTGTTACCACGTCCTCTTTAAGGGAATACACATAATCTGCTTTTGCGGCATCCCTTACAGAATTGCCGATATAAAAGCTGTAATCACCTTTTTCCAACACATACGCCGATTTATGTATTTTGCCCAAATCGTCATAGCTTGCCATATGGCAAATCTTAAGCTTAAGGCAAAGGTTTTGGCTTTCGCCCGTTTTTAGCTCTTTGGTTTTGGCAAAGGCACCAAGCACGCGTGTCGGCTTCCCAAGCAGACCTTGGGGTGGGGAATAATAAAGCTGTACCACCTCTTTGCCACGGTAAACCCCTGTGTTTTTCACATTAAGGTTTACACTGATAACGCCGTCAGCCTCTTCAAAACAGATATCGGATATCTCAAACTCGGTATAAGAAAGCCCAAAGCCAAAGGGATAGTTAACCTTATCAGCGGCACCGGGGACAGTTTCGAAATAGCGGTAACCCACATATATGTCATCGTAATAGTCTACAAAGCAATCGCCTTCAAACAGATTGGCAGAAGAAGGATAATCTTCAAAGTCTTTGGCAAAGGTATCCACCAATTTACCGGATGGAACCGCGTCTCCGCAAAGGATATCCGCAACGGCTGCGCCGCCTTCCATACCCGCTTGCCAAGCAAGAAGCACCGACTGTATTTTATCGTTATCCTTGAAATACGAAGATTCTGTCGCTGCGCCCACATTAAGCACCAACACGGTTTTTTCAAAGACTTGTGTTACTTTTTCAATAAGCTCCTTTTCTTCCGCGGATAAATAATAGTCGCCCTCAAGCGCTCTGTCAGTGCCCTCGGTGGAAAAACGGCTTATGGTGATTACCGCAACATCCGACACCTCCGCCGCTGACTTTATCAGCTCTGTGGAAGGGATAGGCTCGGAGCGTACATTTACACCTGTAATAGGTCTGCCTGCGGCAGTTTCCTCCGCAACATAGTTGTTATAAAAATCGCTTACAGCGGAATTAACTATAGCTTTACCTTCTTGCTGTTTTTGCACGAAGCCGTCATATATACTGCGCACATACTCACAGTAAACATCACCGCTGCCGCCACCGCCTTTTACATAAGCCACACAGCCTTTGCCGAAAAGCGCCACATTTGTTCCGCGCTTAAGGGGCAAAAGCTTTTCTTCGTTTTTTAAAAGCACCATGCCCTCGCAAGCGGCAAGGCGAGAAAGCGTTGTATGAGCGTCGCAACCCGTTGTTTTTATATCCTGTTTGTTGCACATAATATCACCGCCGTTTTTCTTTTATGTTAGCACATTTTCTAAAATTTGTATATAGCAAAATTTAAAATTTGTCAATAAAAATTGACATAGTTTTACTTTTGTATTATACTGTAAGTTGTAGTAATTATGATATTATCATGTATTAGATATACGACTATTAGCAAAGAAGGCGTAAATTTAGCAATGAAGCGCAAAAGTGCCCCAAAAAAGGCTAACAATTCCGCGGAAGCACGGACAACCAATGCACCCGCAAATGCGGAGGCTCAATATAAAAAGATGACGGAAACACCTATACCGCGGCTTATTTTATCCCTTGGTATACCTACTACCGTAAGCATGCTTATTACCAATGTTTACAATATGGCAGACACCTATTTTGTAAGCGAATTGGGGACAAGCCCCGGCGGTGCCACCAGTGTTGTTTTTGGACTTATGGCAATACTGCAGGCCTTTGGCTTTATGTTTGGCCATGGCGCGGGCAGTCATATAAGCAGAATGTTGGGCAGTAAAAATATAAAACAGGCAAGCAGATACGCCTCCACAAGCTTCTTTTGGGCTATGGGCAGTGGATTTGTTATTATGATTGGCGGGCTTTTGTTTTTAGAACCGCTTATGCTTTTGTTGGGGAGCACCAAAACCATTTTGCCCTATGCAGAGGACTATGCAAAATGGATTTTGGCGGCGGCGCCGGCAATGACATCCAGTTGTGTGCTTAACAATATTTTGCGTTATGAGGGCAAGGCTACCTTGGCAATGATTGGACTTACCACAGGCGGTATTTTGAACATAGCTCTTGACCCGCTGTTTATTACCACTTTGGAGATGGGCACCGCAGGTGCAGGACTTGCTACGGCGGTTTCCCAATACATATCCTTTAGTATTTTACTTTCTATGTTCTTGCGCGGCAAGACCCAAAGCAAGCTTTCGCCACGTTATGCAGACAAAGGCGTTGGCGTTATAGGCGATATTGTTGTTACCGGATTGCCAAGTCTCGCAAGGCAGGGGCTTAACAGCGTTTCTACAATGGTTCTTAACAACCAAGCCAAGCCCTATGACGATGCGGCAATAGCCGCTATGGGCTATGTAAGCCGAACAAGCAGTCTTATATTCAGTGTTGGCCTTGGCATAGGTCAAGGGTTCCAACCCGTATCGGGCTTTAACTACGGTGCAAAAAAATACAGCCGTGTAAAAAAAGGCGCGCTTTTCACATTAGGATTCGGCGCAGCGTTTATTGGCGCAATTTCCGTGTGCGGCTTTATTTTTTCAAAAGACATTATCGCGCTTTTCAGAGACGAGGCGGCAGTTATATCCACCGGTAGCACGGCACTTAAAATACAATGTGCGTTTTTGATATTTTTACCCATATCAGTGGTTGCCACAATGCTGTTTCAAAGCATTGGCAAAAGCGCAAACGCGTTGGTGCTTTCTTGCCTGCAAAGCGGTCTAATATTTATACCTTTGTGTTTAGTTTTGCCACAATTTATAGGAATAACGGGCATTCAGGTGTCACAGCCCTTGGCTTACTTTTTATCTTCCACCGTGTCTTTGCCTATGCTTTTGATTTTTCTTAAAAAATTGCCAAAGGACGGGACGGAATAAACTATGAAAAACTTTTTTAAAGGATTACGCCTTGGTATACCCATAGGATTAGGGTATTTGTCTGTTTCATTTACCTTTGGCATAAGCGCCGTACACAGCGGCTTGTACTGGTGGCAGGCGGTTATAATATCCATGACCACCCTTACATCGGCAGGACAGCTTGCGGGCATCGGCACCATTGCCGCAGGCGGCAGTTATTTGGAGATGCTTATTTCACAGCTGACCATTAACATAAGGTACTCGTTCATGTCGGTATCTTTATCACAAAAAACAAGCAAAGAGTTTAGCGGCGTTAAGCGCTGGCTTATGGGCTTTTTTATGACAGACGAGATATTTGCCACCGCATCAAGCGAAAAAGAGGTCAGCACCAAACTGTTTGCGGGCATCTCGGTA
>JAZUQW010000187.1:0-5917 GCA_045605905.1 Eubacteriales bacterium | reverse complement strand
AGTGACATCATTAGCGTAGCGTCATCATGTTCCCGAAGGGAACGCTTCATTGAAAAACGACAAGTTTCTATCGAAACTTGTCGTTTTTCATGGTGGAGCATACGGGACTCGAACCCGTGGCCCCAACACTGCCAGTGTTGTGCGCTCCCAGCTGCGCTAATGCCCCGTGGACCTTATTGTATCACAGTCTGTGCCCTTTTGTCAAGTGCTTTATTGCCACACAAAAAATCTTTGAAAAATTTTTAAAAAGCTATTGACAAACCGCTTTTTTCGTTGTACAATAAAACCACACCTAAAAGGTATTGTTTTTGGAGGGTATATGAAAATAACCCAAGAAGCAGATTATGCATTGAGAATAACAAGCGTGCTTGCCCAAAGCTTGGGGCCGGCAGGGGCACCTGCCGTGGCGGAAAAGGTATGTGTTCCCCACCGTTTTGCCATGAAGATATTGCGCAAGCTTTCCCTTAAAGGGCTTGTAAAATCCACCCGTGGCGTAGCCGGCGGATATCGCCTGGCTTTACCCCCAGAGGAGATAAGCCTTAAAACAGTTATTGAGGCGATAGACGGCGAGATTGCTATTAGGCATTGCTTAAGCGATACTCACAGTTGCCAAAACAGCCCCGACAAAAGCAAATGTCGTTTTCATAATGTATTTGCCTATCTTAACGGCGTTATAGCAGACCGTTTGGAGGCGGTTTCCATAGCAGATATGGTAAACGGTGATATACCCATAGAAGAAGTTATAGAAAAAATAAAATAAACTACATAATAATCGGAGGAAAGAAAAATGAAACAGTACAGATGTAAAGTATGCGGAGAAATTATTACAGGCGACCATATTCCCGAACAGTGCCCCCGTTGCCGCGTTACAGGCGACGATAAGTTTGAAGAGGTTGTTGCAGATAAGATGTCCTGGGCGGCAGAGCATATACTTGGCGTTGCAAAGGATGCACCCGAAGCTATAAAGGAAGGTCTGCGTGCTAACTTTATGGGCGAATGCTCTGAAGTTGGTATGTATCTTGCAATGGCAAGAGTTGCACACCGCGAAGGTTATCCCGAAATAGGCCTTTATTGGGAAAAAGCTGCTTATGAAGAAGCAGAACACGCCGCAAAGTTTGCAGAGCTGTTGGGTGAAGAGCTTACAGCTTCTACCAAGAAGAATCTTGAAATGCGCGTTGCCGCGGAAAACGGCGCAACCATGGGCAAGTTTGAGCTGGCAAAGATGGCAAAAGAGCTGAACCTCGACGCTATCCATGATACAGTACACGAAATGGCACGTGACGAGGCTCGCCACGGCAAGGCGTTTGAGGGACTTCTCAACCGTTATTTTAAATAATATAAACCGTATAATCAAGCATTTTCGGGACACCCACCGCTTTGGTGGGTGTTCTTTTTGGGTGATTATAGAGAGCCCAAGATAATGACAGTGTAAACTTAACACACAGCAAACATCAGAAGAGCAATAAAACTCTTACCTTTTTTTCATATTAGCTTTACTTTTCGGTCTGTTTGTGGTAGAATAATTATGCGACACTAACTGAATAAAGTCCTACACGGGGAATAATACCATGGTAAAAGGTGTTTTCCTCTAATTCCGTGTGGGAAAATGGTTAGTGTCGCAGCTTTCCGAGGGAACACTTTTTCGGCACATCCTTGGGGGTGTGCTTTTTTTGTTAGGAGCCTCAAAAAATTATCAGACTTTTTTGGGTGATTATTATGGGAGCAGAAGCATGAGAAAAATACAAATATTAGATATTACAGGAACGCCGTTAAATCCATCACCGCAAGGTAAAAAATGCCCGGGGAACGGTGAGCATTCGGAGTATGAGTGTTGTTGTGATGAGTGCGATTATTATTTGGAATGTTTTCCGCAGTACAATTTGCTGTCGGGTGAAAAGCAATAACAGTTGAAAAGCTGAAGTTTTTTTGATATAATATAACTACGTGTAAAAAGCGGAGGCTGAAATATGAACAAAAAAGCAGAAAAGATAAAAAAGCACTATAAATTATTTAAGTTTGCCACCCACGCCTACAGTCGCCTGAATCCTAAAAATAGCTTGCGGGCAAAGGGCGTTTCCTTATCCTATGGAGTAAGCCTGATAAAAGGCCTGAAAATAATCAACAATGGCAAGAATAATCAGATTATTTTGGGGGATTTTGTGCGTATAAAAAACTGTACGGTAATTATACGCGGCAACAACAACAGTGTTACTGTTGGTGACTTCTCTTATCTCAACCAAGCGGAGCTGTGCTTGGAGGACGACGGCAACGAAATAAGCATAGGTAAGCACACAAGCTTTTGCGGGCGGGGGCATTTTGCCGCCATAGAAGGCACGCGCATTTCTGTTGGTGACAACTGCTTGTTTTCCGGCGATTTGCATTTTAGAACAGGGGATTCCCACAGCATTACGGACGAAAACGGTAAGCGAATCAACCCCTCAAAGGATATATGCATAGATGACCACGTATGGATAGGCACAAGAGTCACCTGTCTTAAAGGTGTACACGTAGCCGAAAATTGTGTTGTTGCGGCAACCGCCACCCTGTGCAAGGCATACGACCAAAAGAATTGCGTTATTGGCGGCGTCCCCGCAAAGGTATTAAAAATAGGTATTAATTGGGACAATAACCGCATAAAGTAAGGAAAAGCTATGAAAAGAAACATTGTATTATTTACAGCATTATTATTAATTGTTTCATCAGTTTTTATGTCTTGCGGTGAAGACAACCCGAAAAAACAATTGCCTGCGGAAAGCGGTATTACCTCTAAAGATGTTACGCTTGATGACAGCAGTATTACTTCGGAAGATTTTACACATGATGATGAAGACGTTACGCTTGATGACAGTAGCACCGATGAAACAAGTAGCATTGAACAGAAAGGCTTGTTTATTGACGAAAACGCTTTTCCGGATGATATGTTTAGAGTTTGTGTAACAGAACAAGCGGATTCTGACAAGGACGGCTATTTGTCCTATTATGAAATCAACGCTTCACTTGATTTAGCTATTGGGTACAATTTGCCGGAAGGTCAAAACATAGACAGCCTCAAGGGTATAGAAAATTTTAAAAATCTTCAAGAACTTTCTCTTAATGGCGTTAATATCGAAAGTCTCGACTTGAGTGAGTTTAAGAATCTTACCAATTTATCCATACATGATACTCCATTGAAGGAACTTGTTTTAAGCAAGGATGTTTTGAGAACGCTTTATATATCAAACGCTCCTCTTAAAAGTCTCGATGTGAGCGGAAGCACAAAATTGAGAGAGCTTACCTGTGAACAAACAGAACTTGAGATATTGAACATAAGCGATTGCATACATTTGCAACGGTTGGATTTAAGTGACAACCGTATTAAAAGTTTGGATTTGAGTAATTTTAAATTTTTGAGTCATGTTTACTGTCAGGGCAACGAGATGGAAAGTTTGATTACAACAGGCTGCGACAGTTTGGAAACCCTTTTCTGTGAAAACAATAATCTTACAGAACTTGAGGTTAACCACCTTAAGAATTTAAAGACGTTGGGGGTTGCTTTTAATCCGCTGACTGTTTTGGATGTAAGCAAACTTGAAGGGCTGAAACTTCACTATGGTATGGGCTATGATGAATATAAAATCATAGGTGAATATACATATGTTGAGTAGAAAGACACGGCAAAACAATAACTGAAATTTTGAAGGGCGATTGCATATAAAACGCAATCGCCCTTCAAGTTAATGATAAGGTTTGTCTTCAACTTGAGCCGCCTTTTAAAAAAGGCAACCGTTTGTTATATTAATTTGTTTTGCTTGGAGTGCAAATTACACCTGTTTTTTATATAAAACTACAGCTCCGAAATAAGCCCCACATCAAATTTAAGTATCTGTGCTGCGTCCAAGCTGTCTATGGTTCCGTCACCGTTGGCATCGCCGTTAACGCCCGCTATTGCAAGCTCTGCATTTATCTTTAACACAGCGGCGGCATCAAGACTGTCTATCTCACCATCAAGATTAAGGTCAGCCACAGCGTAGCCTTCCATATCCACCTCTGCCCTGTTTTCCACACGGGTACAGCCTTGATCTATACTGCCAAAGCCCAAAGACTCTATATCCTCACCCACGACATAGGATGCGGCAACACAGTTTTCAAAGCCCACGTTGCCTCCGTCAGTCTCCGCTTTGCCGCAGAAGCCGCCAACCTTGGCACCGCCTGTTACCATGCCTGCGGCAGTGGTGTTGGTAATCGCCGATGCTGAATATTCACCAACCGAGCCCAACGCACCGCAAACACCGCCGGCGGCAAGATTTTCTGCAAACACTGCAGCATAGGAGATGCTGTTGTTTAGCTCGGATACAGCATTGCCGCCGTTATCCTTTGCAGAAAGTGCGCCGCAAATACCGCCCGCCATAGTGCCATAGCTTCCGTCAGCGCTTACGCTCCCTTTTGAAACGCAATTGTCTACTAATACGGTGGCGGTTTTGTCGTTCCCACGGGCTTCGGCGCAACCGGTTATTCCGCCCACATAGATATTACCGTTTACGGTGCAGCTTGCCGCACTTGACTTTATGGCGGCGTCGGCACTTTTATCAAAGGCGGCGGGGCAAAGCATACCCGCAATACCGCCCACATAACTGTTGCCGTTTACTGTACCGCTGACATTACAATTCTCCACTGTTGCGTCACCCTTATATGCATATAGTCTGCCCACAAGGATACCGCTGTAATCGTTGCCGTTTATTTCGGCATTTTCTATGTTAAGATTTTTTACGGTGCCGTCTGTAACGCAACCGAAAAGGCCACAGTATGCGTCCCCTGTCACCTTCAGCCCGTAAACGAAGTGCCCGTCACCGTCAAACACACCCGAAAAAGGGGCAGAGGTATCTGCACCGATGGGTAAAAAGTTTTCACTTAAGTTTATATCAGCAGTAAGAACTACATTTATGCCCGCCATGCGGTCGCCTGCGGCAACACGCGCAGATAGAGCGCACAGCTCCTCGGCGCTACTAATGTATACTGTATCCTCTGCATAAACCGTAAAAGCGGAAAAAAGCACTAACACTGCCAACAGTGCCGATAACATTTTAAACATAAAGCCACCTCTTTCTGCTATCATTATAGCACAAAGAACTGATTTTTCAAGCCCCCCACAGCAACTCTTCCGCGTTGTCGGAAAACAAGCCCTCCCCTTCATCGGCAGTAAAGCTTATGGGGAAAGGCTTAATATCTTGATTAACGATGCCGCCAAGGTAAAAAAACACCGCCGAGGTAGGACTTACATAAAAGTTTTCCCATTTAAAGCCACGCTTAATGCGGCGCCGGGCATCGGAATAAATGGTGGTAGCGTTATTTATGCTTTTAGCCTCTGCGCCCGCAAACAGCAGTGAACAAAGCTTCTTTTTTGCTCCGCTTATAAACAGCCCTTTGGGGTTGATGACTGTCCCTGTCTCCTTGTGCCACAAAATGCTTTTGCGGCTGTGGCGACTACCTGCGCCGTCGCTGACGGTTATGTCGGTGTACAGGGAAAGCACTTTTTCGTTTTCATGACACAGCACGGTATTCAGCGCGGCGCCGTAGGGCGCACCTTTACGTTTTGCCGCCGATGGCGCCAGGGTGTTTTTTGCATAATTAGTAAAGCCTTTGTATATATTGCTGTAATAGGCGGTAAAGTTTTTGTACAGCTTGCCCTGCTCTGTTTTAAGTTTAGGCAAGGCAAGCTTTACAAAGGCGTCGCCGTCGCCCAAAACCTGTCTTTCGGTTTCTATTGATATGATACTCATACTATCACCCCTTACATCATATGCCGGGGCACAGTTTTTATTTCAGTTTTTCCCGTCTGCCAAGAGTTTTTTTGGGTATAGCAAGCAAAAAGTCTTCCATACCGCTACGATTAAAGGGAAGTCGGATCGTAGCCATGTCGTTCTGTGAGCCAAGGAGTTGT
>JAZUQW010000186.1:0-5426 GCA_045605905.1 Eubacteriales bacterium | reverse complement strand
GTCCCGCAAAGACCGCTTGTATCCCCACCACCGAAAGCGCAACAGCTCACTACCTCATTGGTGCAGCTCAAGCAGACGCTACTCTCGACCCCGGTGTATTCACCGAACTCGTAGTAGTTGTTAACTATCGCGCAGGTTCTGTTGGTACTGCTACCTTCACAACCACTAACGTAGAATTCGCAGACAACTCTTTCGAATACTACTACACCTTCGCTCCTGAAGCATTCTCCATCAACATCGTTGATCCTAGCGGTGAAGTACCTCCCGCTGAACCCGAAACCTACACCGTAACTTGGGTTGTTGACGGCGTTGCTACTGAAGAAACCTACACCGAAGGCGACGTTCCTTCCTTCAAGGGCTCTACCGACAAGGCTGCAGATGCTCAATACACCTACACCTTCACCGGTTGGGATAACGAACTTGTAGCTGTTACCGGCGATGCTACTTACACCGCTGAATACAGCTCTGTTGTTAACAAGTACACCGTAACCTTCGTTGTTGGCGCACAAGGCACCACCGATGGCCAGCTCGTTTGGGAAGTTGACTACGGCACCGCTGGTTCCGCAATCATTGCTCCTACCGTAGCCGCTGCAGGCGCAGCTTACGAATTCACCGGCTGGGATAAGGAAGTTCCCGCTACCATCACCGAAGACATCACCATCACCGCTCAATTCGCTACCACCGGTTCTGCTGTTACCGTTACCTTCGTTCAAGGCGCTAACGGTACCATCATCGGTACTAACGATGCAGGCGAAACTGTTGTTGGTGGTTACTCCATCGCTGTTCCCTCCGGTTCTAAGATCGCTCTTACCGAAGGTTTGAATACTCCTACTCCCATTGCTGACGAAAACTATCATTTCGTTGGTTGGTTTGTAGATGGCGAACCCGTAAACTTCGATGACATTCTCGAAGGCGACCTCACCATGACCGCTGTATTTGCAATCAACGCTATCACCGTTACCGATGTAGTTGTTGACGCAAGCGCTGGCATGTATGCAAACGGCAAGATCTACGTTACCGTTAACGACGGTGCAACCGTTGATGAACTTAACGCTTCTTCTTACCGTCTCTACACCTTCATGCACACCGAAGACGGCAGAACCAACATCGCTACCGCTAGACCTGTATTCGGCGAAGACAGCAATGGTATCTACATGGAACTCGACGTTGCTACAAACAACGGCTATGCTTCTATGGATATCTATCTCTCCGCTAACAGAATCGACTTCTCCTCTGATGACTGGGGCGTAATCGACGTTTACACAGGTTACAACTTTTAATCCCACAGTTTAGCAAAACATTAAAATTAATGGTGCATCTTCCTTAAAAGTATAAACGGGTCGCACCACCCGACTACCCGTGTAGGGACGGCGCTTTTTGCGCCGTCCCTATGGGGGGCTTTTGAGGATAATGCTTTTTGCTGTGTCAAGCACCGACCTAAAAATGCAGACGGTGACTAAAACACCGTGGAATTCGGTGCGCAGCAGCAAATAAAAAGCATTCAGCGCTTTTCGCGCTGTTGCGCTTCGGAAAAAAGTTTTCCGAAGCGGACCAGTTCGAAAAGAACTACAAAATAAGCTTAGCTTGTTTAGCGTGCTTTCTCAGGGCACCGCAAGCAGAGGGAGAAATTTATGAAGAAAAGGGCTTTGGCGCTTCTGTTATCTGTTCTCATGATAACAAGCACTGTGGCAGGTGCCATAAACACCACCGCAGCTGCCGACGATGGAACAGCTTTGCAGCTGTTTACTATCACAGATGCTGTTTATGAAAACGGCACCCTTACCGTTAGCGGTACAGCTGTAGCTGTTTCCGCCAATATGACTATCAGCGTAATGCTGTATTCAGGCGTTACCAATGCTGATGACCCGTCAAATTCAGGCACCCTTATGTCCCTGAATACCTATAACTATGCCGATATTATGACAGGGTCTACAAGCTCATCCTCCTTTACATTCACTAAAGAAGTGGATGCTGACACTTTCGAGGATAAAGGCGCTGTATATGTAGGTATCAAAACTACCACCAACTCCGATGCGGTTTCCTACGGTGCGGTTTCTTCCTATATATACTATGACCTTAATGCAGAGGGTGCAGAAGCCGGCGAAGTTGTGGATACTCTTGTTCCCATTGGTGCCGCTTATAAGGCAAGCCTTACCGCTAAAGAGCCTACCCTTGCAGGTTATGACTTCGGCACTTGGTATACTGACAGTGACTGCACCACACTTGTGTCTGCTACTGCCACTATGCCTGCAGGCGGTGTAACCGTGTACGCAAAGTGGTACGCAACCGAGTTTTACAATATCTACTTCACCTCCAGTCAGAACGGCACCCTTTCGGGCGGCGTTCAGACTCGTGTTCCCTACGGCACCACTTGGGGCGATGCTGTTTCCTCCCTCCCCACAGCAAAACCCAACTCCGGCTATGTGTTTGCTTACTGGTATCCTGAGATTCCCGACGCTGATTATGTTATAGATTCCGACCTTACCTTTACCGCAGTTTTCGTTCCCGAAAACGACGTTTCCTATTCCCTTATCGATGTTACCGAAGCTTATTATAAAGACGGCTATGTTACTATCAATGGTGTGGCTAACTCTATCTCCCAGCCTCAATGGGATATCGCCTTCACCCTTTATGCCAACGTAACCGATACCGACAATATCGCTGCCGACTATGACGCTTCTGCTATCACCCATAGAACCGTTAAGTTTGGCGACATTAGAACCGATGCTGACTCTTTCGAGTTCTCCTATACCTTCAAAGCCCCCGCAGCAGACCTTACAGGTCTCGTTTACGTGGGCGCAAAATACGTTACCGTAGATTTTGACGCGGCAACTTATGAACCTGTTACCGCAAACATAACCTTTAATAAAAATGCTGACGATGCTACCGCAGGCTCTATAACCCAACTTCCTGTGGGTATCGGCTCTGCTATCGGCGCTATAGATTCTAAAGCTAACCCCACAAGACCTTTCTACACCTTTGCAGGTTGGGCTTATGAGGATGGCACCGCGTTTGATCCTGCTGATGTTATGACTAATGCAGGCGTTAGCCTCTACGCACAGTGGGATGCTAACGCTTACCAAATCATCTTCACCGCAGGCGAAGGCGGCAAGCTTGAAGGCACAACCAATGTTGTTGCCGAATTCGGCACCCCCACTGCGGATATCGCTCCCACCCCCGTTGCAAACAACGGCTACGTTTTTGCAGGTTGGTCTCCCGCCCTTGCCGAAACTGTTGAAGGCGGCGCAAGCTATACCGCAACCTTCGTTAAGGACGAATCAAAGTGGCACACCGTAAGCTTTGCCACAGGTGTTGGCGGCTACCTTGAAGGCACCACCGTTTATACCGATATCGTAGAAGGCACTCCTTTCAGCACCATCGCTGTTCCTACCCCCATCGCTCGTGACGGTTACATCTTTGCAGGTTGGACCCCTGTATTCCCCGAAACCGTTGATGACGATATGAGATTCATAGCTACCTTTGATGATAGCTATAATATGCAGTTCGACATAACCGAAGCTATCTATGACCCCGCTACAGGCAGACTTACCGTTAAAGGTAACGTTCCCTATGCGCAGGATCAATGGAACATAGCTTTGTTCGTATACAGTGATGTTGAAAATATCAACACCATCACTTCTGCATCCCTTGTAAAGAGCTACAACACCGTTTATAGTGACGTTAAGTCCGGCACCGACAGCTTTGAAGCTACCTTCAACGTATACGGCGCAGGTCTTACAGGTAATATATATGTATATGGTAAGTATGTAGAGGTTGTTAGCGCGGCAGATGCAGAACGCGTAAAGACTTATCTGTACTTCGATAAAAATGCAGAAGATGCAGTAGACGGCGCAACCACCGAAACCTTGGTATACATAAATGATGAGATAATCCCCGCGCTCACCACCGACTATCCTACAAGAGAAAACTTTGACTTTGTAGAGTGGGCAGCAGATGCAGAAGGCACCGCTATAGCTGACGGCACAGTGATGCCCGCAAGCGGCTACACCGCATACGCAAAGTGGGATGAACATATCAAGTACACCGTAAGCTTCACCACAAGTGTAGGTGGTTACTTGGAAGGCACCACCGTTTATACCGTACATACAGGTACAGCTTGGGCAGATATAACTGTTCCTACCCCTGTTGCCGGCGAAGGCTACACCTTTATCGGTTGGAGCGAAGCTTTCCCCGAAACTATCGAAAACAACTTAAGCTTTACCGCAAACTTCAGCAAAGATTATTCAATGCCTTTCGATATAACCGAGGCTATCTATGATCCCGCAACAGGCAACATCACTGTTAAGGGTAGCTTGGAAAACGCCCAAGAACAGTGGAACATAGCACTGTTTGTATATGTTGACGTTGTAGACGCAAGCAACATTACATCCGCAAGCATACTTAAGACCTATAACGGCGTGTATGGCGATATCAAGTCCGGCACCGACAGCTTCGAGGCTACTATAAAGGTTGACGAAGCAGGCCTTACCGGCAACGTATATGTATACGGTAAGTATGTAGAGGTAGTAAGCGCTGCAGACGCAGAACGGGTAAAGACATATCTGTACTTCGATAAGAATGCAGAAGACGCTATCGACGGTGCAACCACTGAAACCTTGGTATACATAAATGACGAGATAATCCCCGCCCTTACAGAAGACGAGCCTACAAGAGCCGGCTATGACTTTGTAGAGTGGTGCGCAGATGCAGAAGGTACAGCAATAGCGGCCGGCACAGTAATGCCCGCAGGCGGCTATACCGCATACGCAAAGTGGGAACGTAACGAGTTCGTAGTAAGCTTCGTAGACTATGACGACAGCTTGATAGAAGAACAGACAGTTAAGTACGGTGACAGTGCAATAGCACCTTCCGACCCTGAACGTGAAGGCTATACCTTCATCGGTTGGGATAAGAGCTTCGATAACGTAACCGAAGACATCACCGTAAAGCCAGTATACGAAATCAACAAGTACACCGTAACTTTCGTAGACTATGACGACAGCGTAATCAGTGAAGAAGAAGTAGAGCACGGCAACGGCGCTACCGCTCCTTCCGATCCTGCACGCGAAGGCTACACCTTCATCGGTTGGGATAAGAGCTTCGATAACGTAACCGAAGACATCACCGTAAAGGCAGTATACGAAATCAATAAGTACACCGTAAGCTTCGTAGCAGAAGGCAACGGTAGTCTCAACGGCACAACCGAGCTGACCGTAGACTACGGCACAGCAATCGATAGCCTTACATATCCCGAAGCAGAAGCAGACCACGGCTACAAGTTCGAGGGCTGGGATATAGTAGACGGCACAGTAACCGGCGACACAGTAATAACCGCAAGCTTCAGCAAGGATGAAAGCCTGTGGTACACAGTTAAGTTCGAAAGCGCAGTAGGCGGCTACCTGAACGGCACCGTATACTATGTAGAC
>JAZUQW010000185.1:0-7203 GCA_045605905.1 Eubacteriales bacterium | reverse complement strand
TGTTTTGCGCCGAGAGCATGAGCGGCAACGACGGAATGCAGATTTTTGTTCAGGGCAACGATGAGCGCATTCTTCTGCTTGCCCGCTACGATAATCTCGGCAAGGGCGCATCGGGCGCAGCGATAGAGTGCATGAATATTCTTATGGGAATTGACCCGAAAACAGGGCTCAATCTCTGATTTTGAAAGGAACATAAAAATGAAACAAATCCCCGGCGGCGTATGCGCCGCAAAAGGCTTCACCGCAAGCGGTGTTCACTGCGGAATAAGAAAAAACAAAGAAAAAAAAGACTTGGCGCTTATCTACAGCGATGTGCTTGCAAACACTGCTGCTGTTTATACCAAGAACTTGGTTAAGGGTGCCCCTCTGACCGTTACCAAAAACAACATAGCTAACGGTAAGGCGCAGGCAGTTATATGCAACAGCGGTAACGCCAACACCTGTAACGCCAACGGCATTGAGATTGCCGAAAAGATGTGCGCGCTTACGGGTGAAGCTTTGAATATTGCGCCTACCGATGTAATTGTTGCTTCCACAGGCGTTATAGGTCAGCCCCTTGATATAACTCCAATCGCCGACCATATAAAGGGCTTGGCGGCAGGTCTTGGCGACAACAGCAACGATGCCGCCGAAGCCATAATGACCACCGATACCAGAAAAAAAGAGGTTGCTGTACGCTTTAGCGTAGGTGGTGTGGAGTGTACTCTTGGCGGTATTGCCAAGGGTAGCGGCATGATACACCCCAATATGGCAACTATGCTGGTGTTTTTGACTACCGACTGCGCCATAAGCTCGGCAATGCTTGAAAAGGCATTGAAGACCGATGTGGACAACACCTTTAACATGACCAGTGTTGACGGCGATACCTCCACAAACGACATGGTTGCCATTATGGCAAACGGTATGGCGGGCAATGCAGAAATTCAATGCGAGGGTGAAGACTTTGACAGCTTTATGAAAGCCCTTAACTCGGTTACGGTATGGCTGTGCCGCAATATCGCAGGTGACGGTGAGGGTGCAACAAAACTTCTTGAGTGCCGCGTAAAAGGCGGGGCTAATATTGCTGTTGCCAAAACCGTGGCTAAAAGCGTTATTTGCTCTTCTCTTGTTAAGTCTGCCATGTTTGGCTCGGATGCTAACTGGGGTCGCGTGCTTTGCGCTATAGGTTACAGCGGCGCTGATGTGGATGTTAGCAAAATTGATGTTTCTTTTGTTTCCGAAGCAGGCGAGATTTTAGTTTGCAAGGACGGTGCAGGCGTAGATTTTTCTGAAGAAAAGGCAAAAGAAATATTGCTTAAGGACGAAATAATTATTGACGTTTGTTTGGGTAACGGTGACTGTAACGCCACCGCTTGGGGTTGTGACCTCACCTACGATTACGTTAAAATAAACGGCGATTACAGAACATAAATCAAATTTCCCCAACAAGTCTAATGACTTTTTGGGTAGCGCTACAAAAAAGCTGCCTTACAGCTTCAAAAAAGGCAGCTTTTATCTGTTTTAATATATAGTTTAAGGAGATATACGTCAATGAAAATTAGCAATGCAGAAAGGGCCGAGGTGCTTACCCAAGCCCTACCCTATATAAAGAAATACAACAACAAAATTGTGGTTGTAAAGTACGGCGGCAACGCGATGATAAACGAGCATCTTAAAGAACAGGTAATGGAAGACATCGTTTTGCTTTCTCTTATCGGTGTTAAGGTGGTGCTTGTACACGGCGGTGGCCCCGAAATTACCGACACCTTAAAAAAGATAGGCAAAGAAAGCATTTTTGTTGACGGCTTGAGAGTTACCGATAAGGAAACCGCAGAAGTGGTGCAAATGGTGCTTGCAGGAAAAATCAACAAGAGCCTTGTTAACCTGTTAGAGCTTAACGGCGGTAGGGCCATGGGCGTGTGCGGACTTGATGACAGAATGATTCTTTGTGAGCCCAAGGATGAACGGCTTGGCTTTGTTGGGAGTATAACCGAGGTTAACGTGACACCTATATCCGATCTGTTGGAAAAAGGCTATATTCCCGTTGTTTCCACCGTTGGCTGTGATAAGAAAGGCAATGTTTACAACATCAATGCAGATACCGCCGCCGCGTATATCGCCGGCGCGTTACGTGCGGAAAGACTTATATCTATGACAGATATTGCAGGTATACTTATGGATAAGGATGACCCAAGCTCGCTTATCTCCTGCCTTGATATAAAAGAAGCCGTTAAGCTGTTTGAGCAGGGCATTATATCCGGCGGTATGATACCTAAAGTGGAATGTTGTATAGATGCAATCCACAGAGGGGTGCACAAGGTTATAATTATGGATGGCAGAGTGCCCCATTCACTGCTTATAGAGACCCTCACCAACGAGGGCGCAGGCACCATGGTTGTAGGAGAAAAAAAGGATGAACATTAAAGAAAAGGACAGTTTATATATTGCAAACACTTACGGCCGTTTTAATGTGGAGATAGTGAAGGGAAAGGGCTCTTTGCTTTATGATGAAAACGGCAAGGAATACATTGATATGTGCACCGGTATTGCGGTAAACACCCTTGGCGTTGCCGACGAGGGCTGGATAAACGCAGTTACCGAACAGCTTGGCAAGGTACAACACGTATCTAACCTATACTACTCTGCTCCTCAAGCAGAGCTGGCAGAATTGCTTTGTAAGCGCACAGGTATGAAGAAGGTGTTTTTCGGTAACTCCGGGGCGGAGGCAAACGAATGTGCAATAAAGGTTGCCCGCAAATACGCCGCAGAAAACAAGGGTGCGGAGTATAACACTATAATCACCCTTATCAACAGCTTTCATGGCAGAACTGTAACCACCCTTGCCGCCACAGGGCAAGAGGTATTCCATAAGGACTTTTTACCCCTTACAAAAGGCTTTAAATACGCTGTTGCCAACGATATTGAATCGGTAAAGGCATTAGTAGCGGAAGGTGGCGTTGCCGCAATAATGGTTGAGCCTGTACAAGGCGAAGGTGGCGTTATGCCCCTTACAAAGGAATTTTGCGAAGAGTTGCAAAAGCTGGCAGAGGCACAGGATATTCTTTTAATAGCCGATGAGGTGCAAACAGGTAACGGCAGAACGGGCGCGCTTTACGGATATATGAAGCTTGGCTTTAAGCCGGATATTGTATCCACCGCAAAGGGCTTGGCGGGCGGCTTACCTATGGGCGCCTGTCTTATGAACGAAAAAACAGCAGGTGTACTTACCGCAGGCACCCACGGCTCTACCTTTGGCGGTAACCCCATTGCTGCCGCAGGTGCTTTGTACGTAATAAACAGTTTGACCGATGAATTATTGGCAGATGTTACTAAAAAGTCTGAATACATCTTCTCTGCTCTTGAGGGCAAAGCGGGGATAAAAAGCGTAAGCGGTATGGGGCTTATGATAGGTATAGAAACCGAAAAAGATGCGGGTGAGGTTATAGCCAAATGTATAGAAAACGGCGTTATTCCTCTTAAAGCCAAAAACAAGGTGCGTCTGCTGCCCGCCCTTAATATTCCGATGAAGCTGTTAGAAAAAGCCGTGGCTGTTATACTTGAAGCCGCGGTATAAACAAAAAGAGAGGTTTATGTTATGAACTTTAAAGGAAAGAACTTTTTAAAGCTTTTGGATTTTACACCCGAAGAAATAAATTATCTGCTTGAGCTTTCCGCTGACCTTAAAGCAAAGAAAAAGCAAGGCATTGCCCACGACATGTGCCGTGGCAAGAACATTGCACTTATATTTGAAAAGACCAGCACCCGCACCCGTTGCAGCTTTGAAGTTGCGGGCTATGACCTTGGCATGGGCGTTACTTATCTTGACCCTTCCGGCTCGCAAATCGGCAAAAAGGAAAGCATTGCCGACACTGCCCGTGTGCTTGGCAGGATCTACGACGGTATTGAGTACCGCGGTTTTGGTCAGGAGATAGTGGAGGAGCTTGGCAAATACGCAGGTGTGCCCGTTTGGAACGGACTTACCAACGAATTTCACCCCACCCAAATACTTGCGGATTTTCTTACAATAAAAGAACGTTTCGGAACCCTTAAGGGGGTTAAATTGGTATACTTGGGCGATGCTCGCTATAACATGGGCAACTCTCTTATGGTTGGTTGTGCAAAAATGGGCATGGATTTTGTTGCCGCCGCTCCCGAAAAGTATTTTCCCAATGCGGAGTTAGTGGCGCAATGCAAGGCTATAGCCGCCGAAACAGGTGCAAGCATCAGCTTTGAGACCGACCCTAAAAAGGCTGTGCAGGGCGCAAACGTGCTTTACACCGATGTTTGGGTATCTATGGGTGAGCCTGCAGAGGTTTGGGAAGAGCGCATTAATGAGCTTTCGCCCTATCGCGTTACTATGGAACTGTTGAACGCCGCCGCTGAAAACGCCGTGTTTATGCACTGTTTGCCCGCTTTTCACGATCTTAAGACCGTTATCGGCAAAGAAATGGGTGAGAAATTCGCCATTAGCGAAATGGAAGTTACCGACGAGGTGTTTGAAAGCGACCGCTCTATTGTCTTTGACGAGGCGGAAAACAGAATGCACACCATAAAAGCGGTTATGGCGGCTACCCTGAAGGGGGCAGAGGCAAAATGAAAAAGGCCTATTTGGTTTTAGAGGACGGCACAGTCTTTGAGGGGTTTTCCCTTGGTAAAGAGGGAGATGCTTGCGGAGAATGTGTGTTTACCGTTGGCGGGATGTGCGGTTATCTTGAAACGCTAACCGACCCCGCTTATTACGGACAGATAGTTGTGCAAACTTTTCCTCTTATCGGAAACTATGGCTATATAGAAGAAGATTTAGAGGGTGAATGCGCACTTGCGGGTTACGTAGTGAGAGAGTGTTGCAACGCACCCTCTAACTTCCGTTGTGACGGAGACCTTGACAGCTTTTTAAAGGCAAAGGGCGTTGTCGGCATTATGGGGGTAGATACCCGTGCCCTTACGGTGCATTTAAGAGAAAATGGCAGTATGAAGGCAAAAATCTGCCAAGAGTGTACCCAGGCCACAGAAGAGCTTAAACACTATAATATAACAAAAGCAGTAGAGGCCGTAAGCTGTAAAGAAATAAGCGTTTACCCCGCAGAAGGAGAAGAACTTTACAAAATAACCGCCATTGACTGCGGTATAAAGAAAAGCTTTATCAAACAGCTTACAAAATACGGCGCTACGGTAACACTTATGCCCGCTGTAAGCAGTTATGCCGAGGTTTTGGCAACAGAGCCCCAAGGCATATTTGTAAGCAACGGCCCCCACGACCCCAAGGAGTGTGTGGCTCTTGATTTGGTAAAGGCACTATTTGGCAACATTCCCATGCTTGGCGTAGGGCTTGGCCATCAGCTTATGGCATTGGCGGCAGACTGCGACACATATAAGATGAAACACGGTCACCGCGGCGGCAGTCAGCCTGTAAGACACATTGAAAAGGGAGTTTGCTATATAACCAACCAAAACCACGGATACGAGGTTAAGGCAGACACCGTAAAAGGCGCCGTTGTAACTATGGTAAACCTTAACGACGGCGGCATTGAAGCTTTGGATTACGTAGGTAAAAAGGCGCTTTCGGTGCAGTTTTATCCCGAGGTAAGCGGTGCACCCGGCGACGGCAGTTTTGTTTATGAAAGCTTTTTTGAAAAGATAAGAGGTGTGTAGAATGCCACTTGACAGAAGTATAAAAAAGGTATTGGTAATAGGCAGCGGTCCCATTGTAATAGGTCAAGCGGCAGAGTTTGACTATGCAGGTGCCCAAGCCTGCCGCGTGCTTAAGGCGGCAGGTGTAAACGTTGTGCTTATAAACTCTAACCCTGCAACCATAATGACGGATAACGCCCTTGCGGACGAGATATATCTTGAACCCCTAACCCCCGAGACCATAAAACGCATTATAGAAAAAGAAAAGCCCGACAGCCTTTTGGCAGGGCTTGGCGGACAAACGGGGCTTACAATAGCAATGAAGTTGTATGCCGAAGGCTTTTTGCAAAAGGCAGGCGTGCGCCTTATAGGCACAAATGTTGACGCCATTGATAAAGCCGAGGACAGAAAGCTGTTTAAAGAGGCTATGGAAGCCATAGGTGAACCCACTATCCCCAGCGATGTTTCGGACACGGTGGAGGGCGCTTTGGCTATAGCCGAGCGTATAGGTTATCCTGTAATAATACGCCCCGCATTTACTTTGGGCGGCGGTGGCGGCGGGGTTGCGGAAAACGCCGAGGAGCTTAAGTCTGTTGCCAGAATAGGCTTGGATACCTCCCCTATTACGCAGATTCTTGTGGAGCGTTACATATACGGCTGGAAAGAAATTGAGTTTGAGACTATGCGTGACGGCGCAGGCAACGCCATTGCCGTTTGCAGTATGGAAAACTTTGATCCCGTGGGGGTTCATACCGGCGACAGTATCGTTTGTGCACCCGCCCTGACCCTCTCTACAGCAGAATATCAGATGTTAAGGAACGCATCTATAAAAATAGTTAACGCATTGGGGATAGTAGGCGGCTGTAACTGTCAGTTTGCCCTTAACCCCAACAGCTTTGAATACGCAGTTATTGAAGTTAATCCAAGAGTGTCACGCTCTTCTGCTTTGGCATCCAAAGCCACGGGTTACCCTATTGCAAAAATCACCTCCAAGATAGCCTTGGGCTATACCTTGGACGAAATACAAAACGACATAACAGGTGTTACAAAAGCTTGCTTTGAGCCGTCGGTGGACTATGTGGTTGTAAAGTTTCCCAAATGGCCCTTTGACAAATTTGTAGGCGCACCCCGCACCCTTGGAACCCAGATGAAGGCAACGGGCGAGGTTATGTCCATAGCGCCCTCCTTTGAGATGGCGATAATGAAGGCGATACGCGGTGCAGAGCTGGGGCTTGACAGCCTTAATGCCGAGCCCACCGACAGCGCGCCTATTGAAGAGCGTTTGGCAAGGCTTGACGACAGACGCATATTTACCGTTTTTGAAGCCTTGAAAAAGGGTGTGTCAATAGATACTATAAACCAAATTACAAAAATTGATAAATGGTTCATTACAAAACTTAAAGGGCTTGCGGATTTTGAAGCTAACTTTGTGGGTGAGCGCGATTATGCCGAGGCAAAACGGCTTGGCTATACAGACGCAACCATTAAAAAGCTGTTTGGCTACAGCCCCGCCGCAAGTATGCCCGCCGCGTACAAAATGGTTGATAAGTCGGGGCCAAGCGGTCTTAGGAAGACAATACTCAGGAACAACTC
>JAZUQW010000184.1:0-1683 GCA_045605905.1 Eubacteriales bacterium | reverse complement strand
AAATCAGGCTTTTGGAGTTGTGTGACAAAAACCGTATGTCTATACACAAATTAGCGCTTGTGTCTGCCGTTTCCCCCTCTACCATAAAAAACATATTGTACGGCAAAAGCAAAAATCCCGGCGTGGTTACGATAAAAATGCTTTGTGACGGGCTTGGAATAACCCTACAGGACTTTTTTGATGCGCCTGTTTTTTACCAGTTAGAGCAGGAGATAAAATAGAATCACCCCAAGAAATCTATCGATTTCTTGGGTACCACGGCAACAAAAAAATCCACCATTCGGTGGATTTTTTGTACCTTGTGTAATTATTATTTTACTGTTTCCGCAATTTTTACGGCTATAGCGCACTCTATGCGCTTTTTGAACAAATCACAGCCGTAGCTGTAGGTACCCTTGATGTCGCCCGTTGCATGATAGGCGTTGGCTGCACAGCCGCCGGAGCAGTAAAGCTTTGCCCAGCAATCCTCGCACTCGGGGCGTGAATAGGCGTTGCAGGTGGCAAACCTGTCTCTGAGAGCGGTATTGGTAACGCCGTCCCAGATGTTACCCATACTGTATTCCTCGTCACCCACAAACTGATGACAGGGGAACAGCTCGCCCCAAGGGGTAACAGCCATATACTCGGTGCCCGAGCCACAGCCTGCCACACGCTTGTATATGCAGGGACCGCCTGTGAGGTTTATCATATAGTGATAGAAGGTAAAGCCCTTACCCTCCTTATTTCTCCTTATCATCTCCCACGCCAGCTTCTCATACTGGTCATAGAGTACGCCCTTATCCTCTTCGGTGAGAGCGCAGGGGTCATCGGGAGCGACTACAACAGGTTCCATACTCAGCTTGTCAAAACCAAGGTCAGCCATATGCAATATATCACTTAAAAAGTCTACGTTGTGGTGGGTGTAGGTGCCCCTTACATAGTACTCCTTGTCCCCTCTCTGCTCCACAAAGCGCTTAAAACGGGGAACTATGGTGTCGTAGCTACCTCTTCCGAGATAGTCCTTGCGGAAGCGGTCATTGGTCTCTTTCCTGCCGTCAAGACTGAGCACCACGTTATGCATCTCCTTGTTGCAGAACTCGGTTACCTCATCGTCAAGCAGTACGCCGTTGGTGGTAAGGGTAAAGCGTATGTTTTTGCCGTGCTCCTTCTCCCTCTCCCTGCCGTAGGCTACCAGCGCCTTTACCACGTCCCTGTTCATAAGGGGCTCGCCGCCGAAAAAGTCCACGTCCAGATTAACGTGGCTGCCTGAACTCTCTATAAGAAAATCAATAGCACGCTTGCCCGTCTCAAGACTCATCACCGCCCTGTCGCCCTTGTACTTACCCTGACCTGCGAAGCAATATGCGCAGTTAAGGTTACAGGTATGGGCAACGTGCAGACATAGTGCCTTTATAAAATAGTTATTACGTCTGTAGCTTTTGGCGATATCGGCAAAGGCATCCTTAGTGAAAAGCTTGCCTGCCTTACAAAGAGCGTCGATATCCTCAAGACACTCTGCCACGTCTGCTGCAGTAACGCCATCGGCGCCGTAGCGGGCAACTATATCTGCGGTAATGTCCTCGGGGCTTTTCTCCCCGTACATACCGATTATATCATAAGTAGGCTCATCCACCAGATGTATAGAACCGCTGAACACGTCCAGCACCACATTGTAGCCAAAAAGCTTAAAGCGGTGTATCATAA
>JAZUQW010000183.1:0-4005 GCA_045605905.1 Eubacteriales bacterium | reverse complement strand
CGATAAACTCTACCGGGGGATATTATACGTATGGGGGGCTGTTTGCCCTGCATTGCTCTTATCTGTACAGGAGATGTCTGCGTGCGCAAAAGCACTTCGGGAGATATATAAAACGTATCCTGGAAATCTCTGGACGGATGGTCTGCAGGGGCGTTAAGTGCATCAAAATTGTTGTATGCCAACTCTACTTCAGGACCTTCTGCAATGGTAAATCCCATGCCTACGAATATATCGGACAGATCCTTTTCCACTTGAGAAAGCGGATGCAATCTACCGGGCTTTTTGCTGTTGGCGGGCAATGTTACATCTACCTTTTCCTTTGCCAAACGAGCCTCAAGCTCTTTTGCTTTGATCTCGCCAAGCTTTGCTTCAACGGCGGACTCTATTTTTGTGCGCACTTCGTTGGCAAGTGCACCAATAATGGGTCTTTCTTCAGGTGTAAGTCCACCCATCCCTCTCAAAATAGCAGTAAGCGCGCCTTTTTTACCCAAATAAGCAACCTGCGCCGCTTTAAGAGTAGGCTCGTCTGCTGCCACTTCAACCTCGGATAACGCTTTAGTAAGTATCTCCTCAAGCTGTTTTTTCATAATTCTTCGCTTTCCTTTCGAGTGTATGCGTATTTATCGTAAATATCACTTACGGTCTTTTCCATACCGTAGCGTGCAATATTTTGCAATATGTCAGTGTATACCGATGCTTCTATAAATCCAACTGCCGCCGAAAACCTAACCCCACTTGCCTGTAAGGTGCGTGCAATCTCGTCGGCATTGCTAACTGCCGCTTCATAGCTTCCGTAATGACGCATCAACGGATTAAATCTTAACTTTTCGTTGTCAGCTTTTAAGTCATCTATCGCATCGATAATGTATATGTATCTTCCGATGTGATACCCCGCCTCATAAGCGATGGCGTGGGCATTACCCTCCAATCCGTAGGCGGCGATAACTGCCAATGCTTTTGCAGCGCTGTCGGCGTATGTATCAAGCGTGCTGTTCTCGTCTGAAAGCTCAAGCCTTGTAAGTTCTGCCAAATGGGCAGAGACTTTGTCGTACAAATCGGGAAAAAGCTTGGAGGATTTTTTATACATTCGTTTGATTACAGGATGCACCAATGCTTTTTTTAAGCGTTTAAAGCCCTTTTCGTCCCGCTTGTCATCTTCAGCTTTGCAGTACATAAGGCAAGCAAACGCCGCCGCTGTGTAGGTAAATACACCATCACAGTCAAGGGCGGGTTTTTTGCGCATGGAGTAAAAACAAAACTTTTTGCAAATCTTTGGCTCTTCTTTTGTTAAGGCTATCCTCAACGCGGCAAGTGCGGTAAAATCATAGCTTAAGAAAAAACGTGTAAGTCTCGAAACACGCTTTCCCCCCGTACGGCAAAGCCCGCAGTATATAGCTTTGTAAAGAGTGTATTCTTTTACCAACAGCTCACCTGTTAGGGGTTTAACATAGCCAAACAAAATACCACGCCACCTTTCTTTTCAGTTTAACACAAAGCGCCCGTTTTGGCAATAGCTTTTTTTGTTTTTTTACCTTGTAATAAATAAAAAAATAAAAAAATAAAGGAGAATTTAAAATTTTTGCGTATATACTTTAAAGTAAGCGATTATTGTGCCCGTTTTGTGTGTACGGAAAGGCAGGTTGGTTATTTATGGATTCAAAACAAATGACCTTGCTAATGGAAGAAAAACAGCTTTGCCCCGGTGCGTTTAAAACAGCAAACACCGCAGGCAGATTGCGCTATGCCGAGCCTTGCCCTGTTAGGACTGAATTTCAGCGGGATAGGGACAGGATAACCCACTGCAAGTCCTTTCGTAGGCTTATGCACAAAATGCAGGTTTTCATAGATCCCAAGGATGACCATTACCGCACCCGTCTTACCCATACTCTTGAGGTGGTACAGATTGCACGAACCATGGCACGTGCGCTGCGTCTTAATGAGGATCTGACCGAGGCGGCGGCTTTGGGGCACGATTTGGGTCATACTCCCTTTGGCCACAGCGGTGAGCGCGCCCTTGACGATATAATGTGCGGTGGTTTTCGTCATTACGAGCAAAGCTTAAGGGTGGTTGATGTTTTGGAAAACGCAGGTATGGGATTGAACCTTACCGCAGAGGTTAGGGACGGCATACTTAACCATTCTGGCAGTATGAAAGCGGCAACATTAGAGGGGCAACTTGTAAAGTTTGCCGACCGTATAGCTTACATAAACCACGATATTGATGATGCTTTCCGTGCAGGCTTACTCAAACCCGCGGATATTCCCTCGCAGTTAAGCGCGCTGCTGGGCGATACCCACAGCAAACGTATAACCACAATGGTTTCTGCCGTTATTGCAGGCGGTACCGAGGGTGATATTTGTATGGTAGAGCCGTATGGTTCGGCTATGATGGAAATCAGAGCATTTATGTTTGACAGGGTGTACACCAGCCCCCTTGCAAAAAGCGAGGATAATAAGGTGGCATTGCTGATAGAGTATTTATTCGAGCATTATAAAAAGCACCCCAATTTGTTGCCTGCTGAAAACAGGCGTATGATAGACAAAGACGGGGTAGAAAGATGTATATGTGACCATATCGCCGCAATGACTGATAGGTATGCAATTTCCACCTTTGAGGAAATATATGTACCCAAGGTATGGAGCGTTTAGTGGTAAGAGGAGAGCGTTAAATGGCTTTTTCCCAAGGCTTTTTGGAAGAAATAAAAGACAGAAACGATATAACAGAGCTTATTTCGAAATATGTGGCGCTTAAGCGCGCAAGCAGTGTTATGGTGGGGCTGTGTCCTTTCCACAATGAAAAGACCCCTTCGTTTACGGTGTTTCCTAAAACCCGCAACTATTATTGCTTCGGTTGCGGCGCCGGCGGCGATGTTGTCAGCTTTGTAATGGCGATGGAGGGGCTTTCGTATCCCGACGCGGTGGAACATCTTGCAAACCGCGCGGGCTTGCAAATGGAAGAGGATGGAGACAGGCCACGCAATCGTGTCCGTCGTGACCGTGTTATAGCTGCAACAACAGAGGCGGCAAGGTTCTTTCACAGATGCCTTAATGCTCCAATGGGCAAAACCGCCCGTGATTATTTGGAAAAGCGCGCGCTTGGCAACCTAACGGTCCGTCGTTTCGGCATAGGCTTTGCACCGGACGGTTGGGACAATCTTTCAAAACATTTGACAGCGCAGGGATATACAGCGGAGGAATTAGAAGCGGCTTTTCTATGTCGCAGAGGTAAAAACGGAGGGCTTTACGACCTGTTTCGCAACAGAATAGTTTTTCCTCTTATAGATACCAATGGTGACGTGCTGGGCTTTTCGGCACGCAGGCTTAACGAAGCGGATGAACGCAAATATGTTAACACGTCCGACACCCCTGCCTTTAAGAAAAGCAAATTTGTATTTGGGCTTAATATGGCAAAATCCTCGGGCGAGGATACTCTTATTATGTGCGAGGGTTGTATGGATGCCGTGGCATTGCATCAAGCGGGCTTCGGCAACGCGGTAGCAACACTGGGCACTGCCATAACGGCAGAGCAGGCGCGGCTTATTGCGCGTTACGCAAAAACCGTGTATCTTTCATATGATAGCGACGGTGCGGGCAAAAACGCTACACTTAAAGGTATTAAGTTGTTAAGCGAGGTTGGTGTCGGTGCAAAGATATTGGATTTGGGCGACACCAAGGATCCGGATGAGTATATTAAGCAATTCGGCGCAGAGGCGTTTCGCAGGGTCATAAAGGGCTCTACAGGGCAAATGGATTACAGGCTGAAAGAAATTGCAGACGGATTCAATATGAGCCTGCCTGAAGAAAAGTTAAGGGCGTTTGACCGAATGTGCTCTTATGCTGCCACCTTAAGCGGAAGAGCGGAGAGGGAGATATGCTCCTCTCGGATAGGTGAGCTGTGCGGTGTAAGCTTGACTGCAGTTCTCGAAAGCGTAGAGCGAAAGCTTGTTATAGCCGCCAAGCGGGGTAAAAAAGAAGAGGCAAGCAAAGAGATGCAAAACGCTCTTG
>JAZUQW010000182.1:0-2351 GCA_045605905.1 Eubacteriales bacterium | reverse complement strand
CAGCTTTGTGGTGGTGCTGCCGCAGTCAATGCCCAAATAGGCCTTTCCGCTATACTCTTTAATGTTGCGTTTGGGCACTGTAGAAAGACTGTGTCTTGTTTTAAACGCCCTGTATTCCTCTTGCGATGCAAACAAAGGCGGCAATCTGTTGGCAGAAACAGCGTTTTCCTTTGTGTTTTTTATTTTTCTTAAAAGCTCGGCGGCGGTAACGGTACTGCCGCTTTTTTCGGCATAGATCGCCGCCCCCATAGCTACGGCAAAGCGGGCATAATCCGGGAATATGGCTTCTTCCTTCGTAAGCTTTAGGGTCTCTGTAAATCGCTCTCTCAACCCCTTGCAATAATACAAAGGGCCGCCCAAAAACAAAACCTTTCCTTTTATGCGTCTGCCCTGCGCAAGCCCGGCAATGGTCTGATTAACCACCGCTTGATATATGCTTGCCGCCACATCCTCTTTTTTTGCGCCTTGGTTAAGCAAAGGTTGTATATCCGTTTTGGCAAACACGCCGCAACGTGAGGCAATGGGGTACAGTCGCTGATACTTTAGGCTTGCCTCATCCATTTCGTCGGGTGTAAGGTTAAGCAGGCTTGCCATTTGGTCTATAAAAGCACCGGTACCGCCGGCGCAGCTTCCGTTCATACGCTCATCTACGCCGCCGTCAAAGAATATAATTTTAGCATCCTCGCCACCCAGCTCGATCACGCAGGAGGCGTCCGGCACCAGCTTTTTAACTACCTCGCCAGTGGCAAAAACCTCTTGAGTAAAGGCAATATCTATACCTTCTGCAAGCCCCAAACCCGCCGATCCGGATATGGCAACATTTATGTTGTCATCTCCTGTCAGTGCGCCGATTTCCGCCACAAGCTCCGCCGTTTTTTCCCTTACTTTAGAAAAATGGCGTGCGTATTTTTCATATATGGGCGTGCCGTTTTTTAAAAGCACGGCTTTTGCCGTTGTAGAGCCTATATCAATACCAAGCAGATAAGTCATATAATAAAAACCGTTTTTAAATTACGGCAAATTCCTCCACATAAAATCATGATATTATAACACATTTTGTCGAGTTTTGTCAACAAACAGCGGGCTGTAAAATAATACATAATTTACAGCTTTCTGTTAAGAGGATTTTAATAAACCGCTGTTATTATTTAATCAACTAAATTAATAAAAAGGAAAATGTGTATGAAAAAATATGCTTTTTCAGTGGTTTACGGCCTGTTGCTTTTGGCGTTTACCGCCTACGTCTTATTGTATATTTATGTGTTACCGCAAGAGGGTGTGGCGGTGGTAAATCCTCCTTCTCCAAGCTATGACATCAATGTATCTGAAGATGAAGAAGCAGAGACCGTCATTACAGAGGATACTTATGCCGACAATTACATAAAAATTACATTAAGCACCCACCGCGTAAACAATACCACTGTTTATGTGGCAGACGTCGTGCTAAAAGAGCCGTTTTTGCTTAAAACCGCCCTTGCCGGGGATGTATATGGCAGGAACAGAAAAGAAAAGACATCGCAAATCGCCGAAGATAAAGGCGCCGTACTTGCCATTAACGGTGACTATTACAGTGCAAGAGAGGGCTGTGTGCTGCGTAACGGTACAATATACCGTGGCTTTAACGAGGACAGCGAAGACGAAGCCCTTGTTATATATGCAGACGGCGCCGTTGAGATTGTAAATGAGGCTGAAGGCGATGCCGAAAAGCTTAAAAACAACGGGGCAATGCAGATACTGTCCTTTGGCCCCGCCCTTGTGCTTGACGGAGAGATAAGCGTTACCACTCGTGACGAGGTGGACAAAGCTATGGCAGACAACCCCCGCACCGCATTTGTTTATTATGATAAAAACCATTACGCCTTTGTTGTGGGTGACGGCAGAACCAAAGAAAGCGAAGGCTTAAGCCTTTACGAGCTTGGCAGCTTTTTGCAAAGCTTGGGTGCGGTTCACGCTTATAATTTGGATGGAGGTGGCTCCTCGACCATGTATTTCAACGGAAGGGTTGTTAATAACCCAACCACCAACGGCAAAAAAATATCCGAAAGGGAGGTAAGTGACATTGTATACATCGGCTACAGCTACTGATAGCAACAAAAGCAACGCTCGGCTTGCTGTTGCGTTTTTGGGAGTAACGGCGTTTTGCGGATTTTTCAGCTCCGTCTATTTAAGCTTAAGCCACGGCGTTTTTTCTCCCTTTATGGTTTATCTTTCTGTTATTCCCTTTGTTTTGGGCGTGTTACCCTATAGCTTGCTGTACTTGCTAAATCTTAAATCGCCTTCAAGCGCAGCAAAACAGCTTTACAATTGGGGCGTTATAAGCGTTTTATTGGGCTTTCTTGTAAAGGGTATAG
>JAZUQW010000181.1:0-3053 GCA_045605905.1 Eubacteriales bacterium | reverse complement strand
CATAGGCTCAAGTATTGCTCTGCTGACTCCTACGCACACCTTTGATGCGGCAATTATTTTATTAACGTCAGTTCTTC
Source organism: Eubacteriales bacterium (assembly GCA_045605905.1). Classification (GTDB taxonomy): domain Bacteria; phylum Bacillota; class Clostridia; order Oscillospirales; family CAG-382; genus SIG636. The sequence goes on along the minus strand of JAZUQW010000181.1, from coordinate 2,976 downwards.
CTCCGGTTAAAATTATTCCGCGTCTGCCAAGTGCTTTGTTAACCGTTTCAGCCTTTTTATTAAGGCTTTCAAAATGCTCGCCGTCACCTACTATCATAAGCTCGGCATCCGGCACATTTTCAGCTATATACGTAAATTTTTCTATAAGAGTATATGCGCAGGAGCAGATTCCATCGGCAAGTCTGCTTACATAGCATATTCTGTTTTCGCTGTCAGTAAGGTCAAATTCCTCTGCAATATCGTCAAAGGGTGTGTTTTTGTTAAACTTTTCAGTGCTTATACCGTTGATGCTTGTATATATGTTTTCGGGTGAAACCTTGTAATTATCCAGAAGATACTGCTTTAAGTCCTCACTTACTGCAAGTGTTTTTTTGCCCCAGCCCGAAAGATGGCGCAGAATAAAGGATGTATCGAAAGCGCCGTGTACCGTTGTTACAAACACAAAATCGGTACACCCTTCCAAAGACCCCACCAAAAATGCCGGTATACGTGCATGGGCGTGGACTATGTCAGGTTTTTCGGATTTGAGTATCTTTTTAAGCATTCTCCTTGACACAAGCATATCCTTTATGCTTCGTCTTGTGAGAGGCAAGGTGTAGTGCTTTATGCCAAGCTGCTCAAGCTGCCCAGCATACACACCGCCGCCTGATGCCACAATCACACTATGCCCCCTGCGGAAAAGCTCTGCCGCAAGCTCAGCCACGTGTGTTTCGGCACCGCCGATATCAAGGCTTGCCAGTGTTATAAGGATTTTCATTTAATCCCCTCCGGTAAAAAGGAAATGATTTTTCTGTATAAATCTACAAACAGCACAATACTTATCACAAAAGCAAGAACCTCTGCCAGCGGGAATGCATACCATACTGCTGTAAGCGAGATTTTAGAGAATACGTATGCCATAGGCAAAATAGCCAGCAGCTGACGTATAAGAGAGATTACAAGTGATCTTGTACCAAAGCCCAGTGCGCTGAACACTGTTGAAAAGGTTATACCAAGTGCTGCCGGTATAAAGCAAAGGCTGATTGTTCTAAGCGCCGGAATGCCTATGTTGTAAAGCTCCTGAGAGCCTGACGAGTTAAATATTGAAAGCAGCTGCTCAGGGATTGACCAGAAAAGAATCATACCTGCCGACATAATAACTGCGGCGATTATAAGACCAATCTTGAGGCAGTCCATAAGACGTTTTTTGTTTTTTGCGCCGAAGTTGAAGCCCATAATCGGCATAAGCCCGTGAGTAAGCCCGAACACTGGCATAAATATAAATGACTGCAGCTTATAGTATACACCCAGTACGGCAACAGCGGTCTGTGAGAATGTGATAAGTATTCCGTTAAGCGCCATATTGAGAAGCGAAGATATTGACTGCATTATAATAGACGGAACGCCTACCCTGTAAATCTCTACAACGGTTTTACCGTCAAATCGAAAGCCCTTTAAAGAAATTCGCACCTGATGCTTTTTAACAAATATCACTATAAGCGCAAAAATCATTGAGATTATCTGCGCCGAAACAGTTGCGGCAGCCGCACCTGCCACGCCCATAGCGGGAAAGCCTAACAATCCGAATATAAGGATAGGGTCTAAAATGATGTTGATAACCGCACCGGAAAGCTGAAAAAACATAGGGTATATCATATCGCCGGTTGCCTGAAGAGTTTTTTCAAGGTTAATCTCTACAAAAACGCCAATAGAGTATGTGAGCACGATTGAAAGATACGAAACTGCCATATCAGTAACGTTTGCATCAGCGCCGAAAGAAGTTATTATACTGCGTGAGAAAAATATTCCTGCTATTGCAAACACAATCCATGAAAGCACTGCCAGCAAAAGCCCGTGGGTTGCCGCAGAGGACGCCGCCTCTCTGTCGCCTGCACCGAGACGTCTTGAAATCAGCGAGTTAAGACCGATAGCTGTACCCGCACCTACCGCTATAACAAGCATCTGTATAGGAAAAGCCAGCGAAACAGCCGTTAAAGCGTTTTCGCTGACTAAAGATACAAAGTATGAATCCACTACGTTGTAAAGCGCCTGAATAAGCATTGAAAACATAGCCGGAAGTGACATATTCATTATAAGAGGGAACATTTTTGCTGTACCCATTTTGTTGTCTGTTGTATTTTGCACGTTGTTTCTCCTTTATTGTTATTGTCTGTACCAGTCAATTGTGCTTTTATCGACCTGAAAGGTTTTGCCGTTTAAGTATGAAAGCAGGTTTTCGTCTTTAAACTCAAACCGTGTTTTGTATGAATAAAGTGCCTGATACTTAAGACCGGTTTTTTTGTTGAACTCATTGGTGCCGTACTTGCCGTCACCTGCCAGCGGATGGCCTATATGCGCCATCTGTGCGCGTATCTGATGTGTTCTGCCGGTTATAAGGTCAATCTCAAGATAGCTTGCAATGTCAGTTGTGCCGATTGTTCTGTAAGATGTTATGCACTTTTTATATCCACTCTTCGGGGTATCACTTAAATACACCCTGTTCTGTTTTTCGTTTTTCTCAAGGTAAACTGTAAGTGTTGCAGCAGGTGGCTTAATATGCCCCTGAACCATACAGAGATAATATTTTTTTATCTCTCTTGATTTAATCTTTTCGTTTATAACACGCAATGCCGCAGCATTTTTAGCCGCAATCACCATACCGCCGGTGTTACGGTCTATACGGTTACAAAGTGCCGGCGCAAAGCTCTGCTCGCTTTCGGGGTCGTACTCGCCTTTTTGATACAGATACGCCTTTATATGCGATATAAGTGTGTTAAACTTTTCGTTATCGTCTTCGTGGACTATCATACCCGGCTTTTTGTTTATAAGCATAATGTTTTCGTCTTCGTACACTATGTTTATATCCGGCTTGATTTTCATAAAAGAATTCTCTTTAGCCTCGCCGAAGAACTCGTCGTTTATATAAAGCCGCAGCACATCGCCCTCGCACAGCTTAACCGCACCCTCACATTTTTTGCCGTTAAGCTTTATACGTTT
>JAZUQW010000180.1:0-7463 GCA_045605905.1 Eubacteriales bacterium | reverse complement strand
CGCTCGTCTGCCACGGCAACCTTGTAGGCTCTGCCCATACTTCCGTTACTCAACAGTAAAGCAAGGCTTTTAAGCAAGGTAGTTTTTCCACAGTTGGGTGGCGAATATATAAGGGCGCCTCTAACGCCTTTTTCCGTTATGCGCCGCGCCGCCTCGAAACCGAAGTCGCTTATAAACCGCTTAAGCCGCAAACTGATTCCGTATACGCGGCTAAAGCCCGTAAGCACACCGTCCCGTACTATCCCCTCGCCGCAGATGCCCGCTCGACAACCGTCGGCAAAGGGCAAATACCCCTGTTTTATGCAGTCACCAAAGCTGTAAAGTGACGACCTGCTTAACAGAGAAAGACATTCCTCCAACTCCTTTTCCCCGCAAACTATGCCCTGCCCCACAGGGCAAAACCGTCCGTCACCGTTAAAGCAACGGTTTTTGCCCCCAAGGGTTAGGGATACAGGCGCGTTTGCCCGCAGGCGAAGCTCGGTGGCGACAGATGACGCCTCTTTTGGCAGTTTGGCCACCGCAAACCCCAAACCTTGAGGTAAGAAAGGCAACAGTCTTAACACTTGGCGCCTCCTTTTCTTATGCACACAAGATACAGCGCCGCCGCCGTAACAGCAAACAGTACCGTTTGCGCCATAGCTGTGTCAAACATATGCAAACGGCTGACAGCATAGGCGCCCCCAAGGCTTAATGCGGCCTGTACTGCGGGGCGCGCAAGTTTTTTAACGCCCAAGCCGATATCCGCTATCTTTTTAAGTCTTCCGAAACACAAGGCAAATGACAACAAATTAGAAACGATAAGCAGATATAAATAACCCGTAGCGCCGCTTAAGGGGATAAACACCAGCACCGCCGTTATGCGGAACACAGAGTTAATAATACTGTATACAAGGGTACGTTTTTGTTGCCCAACCGCTTTTAACAGTCCGTCTGACATGGTCTCTATGTACATAAAAGGAGTTACCCACGCCAGCATCCACACCGAGGGCACACATTCGGTACTGCCGTATACCGCAAGGCTTACCTCCTTGGCAAACAGCAAAAAGAATCCGCCGGATATCAGCGAAAAGCCAAGGGTCATATCCATTATACGCCCTATAACGCGGTTACGCTCTGATTTATCCTCCATAACGTTCAGCCGCGAGACCCGCGGAACCTGTATGGAAAGCAAGGCACCCAAAAATGAATACGGAAAAAACAACAGCGGTATGCTCATCCCCCTTATAACGCCGAAATCGGCAAGGGCCTGCTGCCTGTCCCCACCAAAAAGAACAAAGCGGGACGGTATAAGCACGCTTTCCACACTGTGCAAGATGTTGGTCACATAAGCAGAGGCGGCAATGGGCAAGGTAACGCCGCTCACGTCCTTTACCGTCTGCACAAACGGCTCTGAAGCACTGCCCCTTTTGCTGCCCGAAAAGAACAGATACAGCACGAACAAAAACGCATAGGAAAAGCACTCACCCGCCGTAAGCCCCGCAACCACTCCGTTACAAAGCTGTGTAGGAGAGCTAATGTCCTTGCACACGGTTTCGAAGGTGTAAACGGTTATGCCTATTTTTGCACATTGCTCGAAAAGAGAAGCTAAAGAGGGCTTGTATATCTGGCCTATAGCTATAAAATAGCCCTTAAGGCAGGCAGAAAGGGACATAAAGGGCATAGAAAGCGCCAATATTCTTAAAGGCTTGGCAGTGCGTACATCCCCCACCAATGCCTCCGCGGCGTATTCAGCCCCACCGTAAAGCACAGCGGCGGCTACACCGCCCATAGCAAGCGCCAATGCCGAGGATGCCAACAGCACCCTGACCGCACCGCCACGGTTACCGTGGGTATCCAAGCGCTCTGCCGCCAAGCGGGACACAGCCACACCAAAACCGGCAGTGGCAAAGGTAGCAAATACCGAGTACACCGACATTACCAATTGATAAAGCCCCAAGCCACTGCTGCCCATTCGGTCGGAAAGATACACGCGGAAAAGCATACCCATACCCTTTAAAGCAAAGGATATAAGAGTCAGTATGCCCGCCGCCGCGGCTACGCCGCCCATGGATTTTTTTATTGCCCCCACCTCTTACAAAAAATCTTTGTTAAATTTGTATGCACGGCAATAAATTTTAATGTTAGGTATTGACAAACAAATATATGTCAGTTATAATATATAGTACACCGACACCAACAAGCCACAATATGTAGTGCAAAAGGAGGCGTTATTATGAATATATGCGGCTTGCAAAAGCTTACCTTATTAGACTTTCCGCAGCATACCGCTTGCACGGTGTTTACAGGTGGCTGCAACCTGCGGTGCCCCTTTTGCCACAACGCCGCCTTGGTGATGAACACCGCACCAAAGCTTGATATTGACAAGTTTTTCGTTTTTTTGAAAAAACGGGCGGGCTTACTTGACGGAGTGTGTATAAGCGGGGGCGAACCCTTATTGCAACCGAACATCGAGGGTTTTATAAAAGAAATCCGCGCCTTGGGATATAAGGTTAAATTGGATACCAACGGCACACTACCACAACATCTTGGGGGTCTGATACGCCAAGGGCTTGTTGACTATGTGGCGATGGACCTGAAAAACTCACCCGAGCTGTACGGCAAGACCGTAGGCAAGCAGAGCTTTGATTTTGCGCCCATAGCGGAAAGCATGGAGATTTTGAGGAGCGGAGAGGTTCCCTATGAATACCGCACCACCGTAGTAAAGCCCCTGCACAGCGCCGAAAGCCTAAAGGCTTTGGGGGCGCTTATCAAAAAAGATGAGCCCTGGTTTTTGCAACAATATATTGATTCGGGGGATATATTGGGTACGGGGATGGAGCCCTTTACGTCGGAAGAAATGAAGACCTTATGCCTTGAATTAAAGCCGTTTTTGCCGCTTTTAAGCACAAGAGGGCTTTAATGCGTGCCACAACAAAATGTGTTGGCAACCAAAAATAACTTCTATATATTGTGTTTTTTCTATTGACAAGTAAACTTGTTTGTGTTATCCTATTCATCGGGTCGCGAAGACCGAAAAAGAGATTTTAAATTATGTAGATATAAAAAGGAGAAATGTTATGTACCAGGTATTAAAGCGTAACGGCAAGACCGTTGATTTTGAGCTTAGCAAGATCGCCGCCGCAATCGCCAAGGCGTTTGATGCAAAAGAGATAAACTATAACAGAGATACCATCGATTTTCTTGCGCTTAAGGTAACTGCGGATTTTCAACGCAAGATTCAAAACAACCTTATAGCCGTTGAGGATATACAGGATAGCGTAGAATCTGTTTTGGTACAGGCCGGCTATGCCGAGGTTGCAAAGGCTTACATCCTTTACCGCCGTCAGCACGAAAAGCTGCGCAACATTGACTCTACCATTCTTGACTACAAGATGGTTGTGGATAACTACCTTAAGATAAACGACTGGCGCGTTAAAGAAAACAGCACCGTTACCTATTCCGTAGGCGGTCTTATACTCAGCAACAGCGGCGCTATTACCGCAAACTATTGGCTTTCTGAAATTTATGATGACGAAATAGCCAACGCTCACAGAAATGCGGATTTGCACCTGCACGACCTTTCTATGCTTACAGGCTACTGCGCAGGTTGGTCCCTTAAACAGCTTATTAAGGAAGGTCTTGGCGGCGTTAGAGGCAAGATAACCTCCGCACCTGCAAGCCACTTGGCAACGCTTTGCAACCAGATGGTTAACTTCCTTGGCATTATGCAAAACGAATGGGCAGGCGCACAAGCTTTCTCTTCCTTTGACACCTACCTTGCCCCCTTTGTAAAGGTTGACAATCTGACCTACGAACAGACAAAAAAGTGTATAGAAAGCTTTGTATTTGGCGTTAATACTCCCAGCCGTTGGGGTACACAGGCACCCTTCAGCAACATCACCTTGGATTGGACCGTGCCCGCAGACCTTAAGGATGCACCCGCTATCGTAGGCGGCAAGGAGATGGACTTTACCTACGGCGACTGTAAGAAGGAAATGGATATGGTAAACCGCGCCTTTATCGAAACTATGATAGAGGGCGACGCTAACGGCAGAGGGTTCCAATACCCCATCCCCACCTATTCCATTACCGCAGACTTTGATTGGTCCGATACTCAAAACAACCGCCTTTTGTTTGAAATGACCACCAAGTACGGCACCCCCTATTTCTCTAACTACATCAACAGCGATATGGAGCCTTCGGATGTAAGAAGTATGTGCTGTCGTTTGCGCCTTGACCTTAGAGAATTAAGAAAGAAGAGCGGTGGCTTTTTCGGCAGCGGTGAAGGCACCGGCTCGGGTGGCGTTGTTACCATAAATATGCCACGAATTGCTTATTTGGCAGAAAACAAGGCAGACTTTTATAAGCGTCTTGACAGGCTTATGGATATTGCCGCAAGAAGCCTTAAGGTTAAGCGTACCGTTATATCCAAGCTGATGGAAGAAGGGCTTTACCCCTACACAAAACGTTATCTTGGCAGCTTTGATAACCATTTCAGCACCATAGGTCTTGTAGGTATGAACGAGGTTGGTCTTAACGCCCGTTGGTTGGGCCACGACATGACCCATCCCGATACACAAGAGTTTACAAAAGAAGTGCTTAACCACATGAGAGAAAGACTTTCTGATTATCAAGAGCAGTATGGCGACCTTTATAATTTGGAAGCTACACCTGCAGAGTCTACCTCTTACCGTTTGGCAAAGCACGATATTAAACGTTATCCCGGCATAAAGACCGCGGCAAAGAGTGAAGAGGATACTCCTTATTACACCAACTCCAGCCACTTGCCCGTTGGTTATACCGCAGACATATTTGAAGCTTTGGATATTCAGGACGAGTTGCAGACACTTTACACATCCGGTACGGTATTCCATGCCTTCTTGGGTGAAAAGCTGCCTGATTGGAAGGCAGCGGCAAACCTTGTAAGAAAGATTGCCGAAAACTACCGTTTGCCTTACTACACACTGTCTCCCACTTATTCCGTATGCGCAAACCACGGCTACCTGGTTGGCGAGCAGAAGACCTGCCCCGAATGTGGCGCTGTAACAGAGGTTTACAGCCGCATTACCGGCTACTACCGCCCCGTTCAGAACTGGAACGACGGTAAGACCCAAGAGTATAAGGATAGAGTGGTTTATGATATTGACAACTCTGTTTTGAAAAAGAGCCACAAGATAGAGCGTGAAGAGGCTGTTACCGAATGCAGTTGCAGTGAAGAAGAAAGCAAGGTTTTGCTGTTTGCAACAAAAACCTGCCCCAAGTGCAAGATTGCCGCAAGCGAGCTTGAAAAGAAAGGCATAGCCTACGAAAAGCTGTTTGTAGAGGATAACAAAGAGTTGGCCATATCCTACGGTCTGAAGCAGGCACCCACATTGGTTGTTACGGGTAAGGATGGCGGCGTTTATGCCGATTTGACAGGCGTAAAGGAATTTATTGCAAAGCAGTAATTTTAATGAAAAGGGCTGATAGACGTGCATGATATTATAGTTATCGGTGCAGGTCCCGCAGGGCTTACAGCGGCGCTGTACGCCCTGCGCGGCGGAAAAACCGTGTTGATACTTGAAAAGGGCACTTTTGGAGGGCAGGTTACCTACTCCCCAAAAATAGAAAATTATCCCGGATTTGTACAAATGTCCGGTGCGGAGTTTGCAGATAAGCTTGTGGAGCAGGTGCTTACCCAAGGTGCGGATATTGAGATGGAAACCGTGCTTGCAGTGGAGAAAAGCGACGGTGTGTTCACCGTTAGCACCGACTGCGGCGTACACTGCGCAAAAGCGATAATTATTGCTGTAGGTGTTCATCACAGGCGCTTGGGTCTTGAGGGTGAGGAAGAGCTTATAGGCAAAGGAATAGGCTTTTGTGCCGTGTGTGACGGCGCATTCTATGCCGACGGCACCGTGGCGGTAATCGGCGGCGGCAACAGCGCCCTTCAGGAGGCGCTGCTGTTGGCGGAAACAAGCGGCAAGGTATACGTTGTGCAGAATCTTGACTTTTTAACGGGCGAGGGAAAGCTTGTTGAGGCTATAAATGCCAAGGATAACATAGAGGTTATATACAGCGCTACGGTCAGCGGGCTTATTGCCGAGGAAGAGCTTAAGGGGATAGTGCTTAACGTCAAGGGCGAGGAACAAACCCTTATGCTGGACGGTATGTTTATAGCCATAGGCTTGGTGCCCAAGAACGAAATTTTTGAGTCGCTTACAGATTTGAAGGACGGATACATTGCCGCCGACGAAAGCTGTATAACCGCAACAGAAGGTATCTACGTAGCAGGCGATTGCCGCACAAAGACTGTAAGGCAAATAACCACCGCCACGGCAGACGGAGCTACCGCCGCTCTTGCGGCGTGCCGCTATTTGGATGGCAGATAAAAGCGAAAGGAACTGATTTTTTATGAAGAAGTTTTTATGCTTAATTTTAGCCCTTACCGCTGTTTTCTCTTTTGCCGCCTGTAAAGGACAGGCAGATGCGCAACTGCTTATAGAGTGGGACTATATTACGGGCTTGCCCGAAGGGTTTCCAAAGCTGTGCGACAAAGTGACGGAAAGCGAAGAAAGCTTTGGTGCGGAAAGCAACAGCGTTGTAATACGTTGGAATATTCTTGAAGAAGACAGCTATAAGGAATACACAGCGAAAATAGAAGAATGGGCAGGCACCGAGTTTGGCAGTGCGAAGGACGGCACAAAGAGCCTTACCGTTCTTATAGACGACAACGAATATACGATCAAAGCCACCTATGACGGGGAGGCTGACGGCCACGAGAAGGACGGCGGCAGTTATAACTGTCAATGCGTTTTGGAGGTTTCTTCAGCCGCAACGCGCGCTTCTAAATACACCCCTATAAGTTGGGAGCATCTGTATCCTCTGCCGGAGGGGTTTCCAAAGCTGTGCGACAGTGTTACCACCGTTGACGAGATATACAAAGACGACGAAAACAGCTTTGCCATGTATTGGAACATCCTTGACAGCGAAAGCTTTGACAGCTACATTGGCAAGATAGAGGACTGGGCAGACGCTAAATTCGGAGATGCCGAGGGCGACGGCACCCGCACTCTTACCGCAACGGTTGATGGCAAAAGCATTACCGTAAAGGCGGCGTACAATGGCAAAGGCACAGGCAGATACCTGCAGGGCAACAGCTATGACAGTCAGGCAAGAATAGAGGTTATTACATCTGCAGAGTAAATAGGTTTTCTAACATCTTCCCATAAATACCTAAATAAGCTTTACTGCTTGTTTAGACAAAAAAACAAAAGCCCATCGCTTGTTCCGCGTGCGGAACAGGCGATGGGCTTTTGTATCTATGCTTTTATTTAATAAACATCGTGTCTTCGAAGTTTACGGCATATAAGATGCAAAGCTTCGATAAGTGAAAAGATAAAAGTGAAGAGTGAAAAGAAATGGTTGCTTTTTGCCAAATCAAAAAGCATCATTTTCTCTTATCTATTCTCTCTTATCTCTTATCTGCTGATAGTATAAATCTT
>JAZUQW010000179.1:0-1782 GCA_045605905.1 Eubacteriales bacterium | reverse complement strand
ACTGCCCAAGACCAGAGATACAGCAATGCTCGGTATACTGCCCGCTATACTGCCGAAAAAGTATCCCCGAAAAGGGACGCCTGCTTTCCCCATATATATACCAACTGTTTTACAGGGGATAATACGTACCGCCCTTAACATAAACGCCGCAAGGAAGCCGCCATGCGTGATTTTTGTAACCATAGGTTTACTTCTGTATCGCCCCAAAAAGTAAGAAAACGAATAAACCAAAGCGCTGCCGATAATACAAAGCATCATTCCGTGATAAAAGGGCAACACCGCACCGCAAAGCATATAAATAAGCGAAAGCGGCGGAAATACGCCGAGGCTCGCCACCGCAAACAGCACTGCAATTACACAGGATGCGCGAAAAGACGAGGCCGACAGCAACAAAAAAAGGGCGGTATTGTGCTCTTTATAAAACACAAGCATCAAGCCCACAAAGACTGCGCTGAAAACACACCGCCACAAAAATTGCTTTACAATAATATCACTTCCCCATAGCTTGCGGTTAAACATAATATGTGGCATATTAACAAATTATTATAAATTATGTGATTATTTTGTCTGTTACTATTGCAATACATAAAAATTATTGGTATAATGTAGTTTGATAAATTGGGAAAGGATGTTTTTATAATGAAAGGTATAGTTCTTGCAGGCGGCAAAGGTACAAGGCTTTATCCCTTAACAATGGCTGTTTCGAAACAGCTTTTGCCGGTTTACGACAAACCCCTTATTTACTACCCCATCTCTACCCTATTGCTTGGCGGCATAAATGAGATTCTTATTATCTCTACACCTACAGACATAAACGATTACAAGACTTTACTGGGGGACGGTTCGGGCTTTGGTGCAAAGCTTTCTTATGCAGTACAGGAAACGCCCCGCGGTTTGGCCGATGCTTTTATTATAGGCAAAGACTTTATTGGCGATGACAGTGTTTGCCTTATTTTGGGCGATAACGTATTTTACGGACAAGACCTTACCCGCATACTTCAACGCGCACTTAAGCGTACTGAAGGTGCAACTATTTTTGGGTATCCTGTGAAAGACCCCCGCGCCTTTGGCGTTGTTGAATTTGATAAAAACAATAAGGTTGTTTCTATAGAGGAAAAACCTGCGAAGCCAAAATCTAATTATGCGGTACCCGGTTTGTATTTTTATGACAACCGCGTGTGCGAGATAGCCGCAAACGTTAAGCCCTCTCCACGTGGCGAGATTGAGATAACTTCAATCAACAACGCGTACCTTGAAATGGGGCTTTTGAATGTTGAGCTTATGGGCAGGGGTATGGCTTGGCTTGATACCGGCACGCCCGAAGGGCTTTTGAAGGCCGCTATGTACGTTGAGGCAGTGCAATCAAGACAGGGATTTTATATTGCTTGCCTTGAGGAGATTGCTTGGCGACGCGGTCTTATCACCAAAGAGCAGCTTATTGCCGTAGGCGAAAAGCTTAAGATGACGGAATACGGACAATACATACTTTCACTTGTAGAAGGATAAGGGGAACTATAAAATGAAAAATATACTTGTAACCGGCGGTGCCGGATTTATAGGCAGCAACTTTGTAAAATATATGCTTAAGGAGCATAGCGAATACCGTATAATCAACATCGACTCGTTGACCTATGCAGGCAACCTTGAAAACTTGGCGGATGTTGCAGAAAATGCAAATTACCGTTTTGTGAAATGTGATATTAGGGATAGCGCTACTGTTGAACGTTTGTTTGAAGAAGAGAATATCGATACGGTAGTAAACTTTGCGGCAGAAAGCCACGT
>JAZUQW010000178.1:0-2487 GCA_045605905.1 Eubacteriales bacterium | reverse complement strand
TGTGCCTTAACAACTTCGCTTTCGTTGGTTTCGTCTATTATATACTTAACCAAGTCGTGGCTGTAGCCTAATACGCCTGTCATAGATTGAGCAACAGAGTCGTCACTTGGACGTATTATGCCGACAATTTTTATCTCAACGCCGTTATCAACAGCATTTTTCATAAAGCTTGCGTTATTACTTTGATTTGTCCAGTTGCCTTTGCTGTCCTTCTCATATAGAGCGCTGTTGAGAACCAATTTGAACTTGGTGTTTAAAAGTTCGTCATAGGTGTACACTCTGCGTTCGTTCTCTATGTCGCCTTTTTTGTTTTTGACTTTAACCTGCTTTAGTAGATCGTCAAGCTCTTCACGGGTTCTAAGGTTCATACCAAATTCTACAAACTCGCTTATCTGATAGTTTTCCGAAACACGCAGTACAACCTCATTGTAATTCTCGGGCCATCGACCTTTCAGTAAGTCGTACTGACTGTCAAGCAGCGGCTGATTATCTATAAGCTCACACCACATATCCATGGAGGAGCCGGACAAGCCGCCTAACGCGCCGCCCATCATATTTGACATCTGCTTTGTAAGATCAGAGTAGCTCATGCCGATTATCTCTTTGTAGATGGTATCAACTACCTCCACAGTATCGGCTTTTATAACACCGTCCGAGGTATCCTCGCAGTAAAAATTAAGGGTCAAGCCGTAATTATACTGCACTGTTGCAACGTCCTTATCGTTTATTATGCAGCCATCGCTTTCGATATACTCCTTAAGTGCGGCAAGGTCGTTGACGTGCATGCTTTTGTTTACTGAATTATACAGGTTTGCCATTGTGGTGCTGGAGCAAACCGTGTTGGGCGGACGTTTAAATTCATTGCCGTCCTCGTCGGTAAACATAAAGCTCATGCCACCGCTCATGGTGGAAGAGGGGATGGTCAGAGGATAGGTCGAAAGCGTTTCTTGCTGTACTCTGTCGATATATCCCTGAAAACCGCTGGACATTGATAATATCAGCGCAATGCCGATAATACCTATACTTCCCGCGAAAGAGGTTAGTATGGTTCTGCCTTTTTTTGTAAACAGGTTATTTAGGGACAAAGTAAACGCGGTCTTAAGGGACATTGACTTCTTCTTTGCCTTCTTTTCGGTGGCCTGCTTTACTGTACCCGTGGAATATTGCGCCAAGTTGCAGGGGTTGCTGTCGGAAAGTACCACGCCGTCCATAAGCCTTATGATACGTGTAGAGTATTCCTCTGCAAGCTCTCCGTTATGGGTAACCATTATTACCAAGCGTTCTTTTGCGACTTCCTCAAGAATCTCCATAACCTGCTTGCTGGTTTCGCTGTCAAGCGCACCTGTGGGCTCATCGGCCAGAATAATCTCGGGGTCGTTTATCAAGGCGCGCGCTATTGCAACGCGTTGCATTTGACCGCCTGAAAGCTGGTTAGGCTTTTTCTTGATTTCTGTCTCTAAACCAACCTTTTTAAGAGCTTCTTTAGCTTTGCGGCGGCGTTCTGTTTTAGAAACGCCCGCAAGGGTCAATGCAAGTTCTACATTAGCCAACACCGTTTGGTGACCAATAAGGTTGTAGCTTTGAAACACAAAACCTACAGAGTGGTTGCGGTACGCATCCCAATCCGCCGCTTTAAACGCTTTTGTACTTACACCGTTAACCTCAATATCGCCGCTGTCATATCTGTCAAGCCCGCCGATGATATTAAGCATGGTGGTCTTGCCGCAACCGGACGGCCCCAATATAGACACAAATTCCCCCCTACGGAACTGCAAATCAATGCCTTTAAGGGCCTCTACCTTGTTATCCCCAACGGTATAACTTTTCTTGATCGCTGTGAGTTTAACCATAATTTTCGCCTTTCAGTAAGTATAGATACGTAATTATATTATTGTAATATAAATTCAACATTAACGCTTATTAAAAAAATCTTGACAATATACAGCAAAAGGGATAAAATTAATCCAAAGGGAGGTATTAAGCCTTGAAAAAAATAGCTATGCTCACCCTTGCTCTTGTTTTGCTGTTGTGCGGTTGTAAAGAAGAGCAAGTAAAAAAAGCAAAAGAAGAAATCGATATTTTTAACTATATAGGCAAAATGGATGTCGATATGGAAGACTACATAATATTAGGTAATTACAAAGGAGTATCGGTGGAAGAGATAAGCGTAACCGATGCCGATGTGGAAAGCTATAAAACAGAACTTAAAAATAAATATGCCTATTATAAGCCCTTGGATAAAACAAAGGTAGAGGTAGGTGACAATATAAATATAAGCTATATAGCCTACCTCAACGATGTAACCTTTGAAGGCGGCAGCGCCGTGGCAGATCTTGTTGTGGGTGATGGTGAGTTTGATTATCCAGAGGTGGAAAAGCTACTTTCGGGTATGGAGGTTGGCCAGACCGTCAGCACAAACGTAACCGTCCCTAACGACTATTTCAGTCAAGGCTTAAGAGGAAAGACCTTGCGTCTTGAAATAACTGT
>JAZUQW010000177.1:0-9338 GCA_045605905.1 Eubacteriales bacterium | reverse complement strand
AAGAAGTGGATTGCAAACGGCGCACAGCCTACCGACACTGTTAAGACTCTGCTCAAGAAGAACGGCGCTATATAATCAGAGGTGCCGAGTATTATGAAGCAAGTTTTATTGGATATTGCCAAGGCTATTGTTGATAACCCCGACGAAGTCAGCGTGTCTGAAAAAGTAAGCGGTGATACCTGCGTGCTTGAGCTTACCGTAGCCAAGGACGATATGGGCAAGGTTATAGGCAGACAAGGCAAAATAGCCAAGTGCATACGCGTTGTTATGCGTGCCGCAGCGGCAAAGCAGAACAAACGCGTTATTGTGGACATAGTGCAGTAATTTTATGAAGAAATTTCTTGAAGCGGGGGTACTTGGTGCCCCTCGCGGGGTCAAGGGCGAATTGCGCTTTGACTGTTGGTGTGACAGCCCCGATTTTTTACGTAGCGTCAACCGCTTTTATTTTGATGCCGAGGGTGCAAAATCCTTGGCTGTTAAGCGTTACCATCCTTCTATACCCTCTATTGTATTTGAAGGCAGAGAGGACAGACAGTCTGCCGCCTTGCTTACAGGGCGCAAGCTTTGGTTTGACAGAGAGGATGTTTCCTTGCCGGAGGGCGTTTATTTTAACGACGACCTTGTAGGGCTTAAGGTTTATGACGCCGAAAGCGGTGAGGATATCGGTACGCTTACGGCAATAGAAGAGGGCAACCGCAACTTTCTTTACCGCATAAAGGGCGATAAAGAGTATCTTGTTCCCGCAGTGGATGCTTTTGTAAAATCCGTTAGCCTTGAAAAAGGAATAGGCATTAGTTTAATAGAGGGGCTGGAGGTTGGATAAGTATGCGTTTTGAAGTGCTTACCCTGTTTCCCGATATGTTGCGCCCTGTATTTGATGCCAGCATTATAGGGCGCGCCGCACAGGCGGGCTTTATAAGTGTTACCTGTACTGACATACGCAGCTATACCAAAGATAAGCACCGCCGTGTGGACGACACGCCCTACGGCGGCGGCTACGGTATGGTTATGCAATGTCAGCCCGTGATAGATTGTATAAGAGACGTAAAATCTAAATTAGCAGGCAGTGTGCGTGTGGTATATATGTCCCCGCAAGGGCGGGTGTTTGATAACGAGGTGGCAAAAGAGTATGCCGCATATGATAACCTTATACTTCTTTGCGGTCACTATGAGGGCATTGACGAGCGAATTATAGAGCTTGAGGTGGACGAGGAGCTTTCTGTGGGCAACTATGTGCTTACGGGGGGAGAACTGCCCGCCGCTATTGTTGTTGATGCCGTTTCTCGCCGTTTGGAAGGTGTTTTGCCCGCCGCGGAATGTTCGGAGGAAGAAAGCCTGGAGGGCGGTCTTTTGGAGTATCCGCAATACACACGTCCCCGGGAGTTTGAAGGGCTTTGCGTGCCCGAAGTACTGCTGAACGGGAATCACGCCGAGATAGAAAAATGGCGCAAAAAAATGTCGTATGAGCGCACTGTAAAAAAACGTCCGGAGCTTTTAAAGGAAGCAAGCAGTGAAGAACAATAATTTTTCAAAGGAAAAAGGATATTTTAAAAGGCTTGAAAACGAAAGCCTTATATTGTCGTGCCTTGGCGGTTTATCCTCCAAGCTTATTTATTTTTTAAAGGTTAGTATTTTATCCTTTTTCTTAAGCCGAAGTGACGATTCGGACAAGCTTTTGAACGAAAGCGCCACTCATAAGGGCATAAAACAAATTGAACTAAAAAAGAAAATAATAACACCCGCAAAAAGATTTTGTAATTACGCCATAGAGACAAGCCCTGTGGTAAACGGCTATAAAAAGCTTATAGGTAACGCGGTTTATACTCCTGTCAGTACCCTTGGTGCTTTTTTTGTAACCTTTGGCATATATGTGGGGCTTATCTATTTTTTAAAGCTGTACGCCTTTGGCAACGAAGACTTAAGCATTTACAGTCTTATAACCGGTTGTCTTATAATTTTAGCTTCCTTCCCTATGCTGTTTTCACACAAGACCCTTATCAAATATGTGGAGAGCAGCGCTTTTATCCGCACCGCTTTTAGGGGCTGTATTCCCTTTTCATCCTATGACGACACAAAAAAGCGCCCTGCTTTTGGCACAGCCTTTGTTTTTGGTTCGCTGTTTGGGGTCTTGACCCTGTTTTTTAACGAATTAAGGGTGCTTTTGTTTATACTTGTTATTTTATTTAGTTTAGTGGTACTGTACGCGCCGGAAATAGGGCTTTGTACAGCGGCATTATGTCTGGCGTTTGTGCCAAAGGTGCATTTAATAAGCCTTATTTGCTATACCTTCTTCTGTTACCTTATAAAGGTTGTCAGAGGTAAACGTAATCTTCATATAGACTCGGGCAGTGTATTTGTGCTGTTTTTGTTTGCCTGTTTCGGGTTTAACGCCATTAAAGGTGGCGGCGAAAATGCCCTTTTTGCTTTCTCTGCAGTGGCTGTTTATATAATGGCGGCAAATCTGCTTGCCACGGAAAAGCTTTTAAAAAAATGCATTCAGGCTTTATGTTTGGGCTTGGGCGGCGTTGTTGCAGTTTATCTGTTTCAGCTTTTAGTAGGTGCCTACAACGGTGTTGCGGTTTTAGATGCCTTGGCAGGCTCTTGTTCTGTATTTGAAAACAGCGGTTCTCTCATTATATTCTGTGTTACGCTGTTGCCTTTCCAATTTTGCAAGGCGGGGCTTTCCACCCCATTCAGTCGCCCCCTATGTTATATTCTGACCGCCGCAATAATGTGCTACTCCGTATACACGGGGCACGTGTTTTATGCGGTAGCAACCGCCATCGCGGTAACCTTATTCCTTTCGGTCAACTTAAGAAGCGTGTTCATTCCACTACTGTTATGCGTGGCAGTACCGCTATTGACTTTATATTTTTCGGGCATCTCGATAGATTTGGGCGACATGGGCATTTACAACACGGTTTCCGGCTGGGTATCTGCCATTAAAACAAGCCTGCAAAGCCCTATCTTCGGCTTGGGGATGTCTGCCGAGACTTTGTCTGTCGCTGCTGTGGCTGACAGTCACAGCATGTATTTTCAAACCCTTGTGGAATGCGGTATTACAGGGCTCGTGTTGCTGACGCTGGCTTTGGTTTTTTCCGGCCAAAAGCTATATACCGCTTTGCCGAGAGTGAACAAGGACGGTCGTCGCATAGCTGCGGCGGCAGGTGCAAGTTCTATTACAGCGATGCTGTTTGGCATGGGAAACAACCTGTGGCAAGAAAGCGGCGTTTGCGTTGTGTTATGGTTAAGCTTGGGCATGGCATCTGCGGCTTGCCACGCCAGATTGGAAGAAAAGAGGGAGATGGATGATGAGCTTTACGGAAAATAAACGTTCCCGTTGGTTTACTGTTGCAGATGCATTGATTATTGTAATAGCACTGCTGTTTATTGTGGGCGCGGCGTTTTTGTTTTTAATGCCCACCCTAAACCGCGCCGACCAAAACAGGGTAATCGCCACCCTACAGATAAGCTTTGAAAACGAGGATCAGGCAAAGGTCGTAAACCTTGAAACCAACTCTTCTCTGTTCTGCAACGGCGAAGAGCTTGGCACCATAGTTAGAAAAACGCCCGATAACCACACCGTGTATGCGGAAGTGGAGCTTTTATATGAAGACGGCGTATATTATTACAACGGAAACGCTGTGCGTATTAACGGGGAGTTTGTGTTGGAAACCAGACTTGACATACTGACCGGCAGAGTTGTAGATATTCAAACGGAGGGATAAGTGATGGCAAAACCGAAAAAAAGCTTTAACTTATTAGATGTTCTTATTGTTTTGGCAGCCCTTTGTTTGATCGCCGGCATATTTTGGAGAGAAGAGCTGACAGAACTTGTAGAAAGACATGACAAGGAAAACACCGTTAGCATAGCATGCAATTGTACAGTACTTTCGGTTGATGACAACTCAAAGGCTTTGCTGCCGGATGATATTGTCGATGTGTATTACGAAGGTGTTAAGGTTGGCGCAATTATTCCGTCGGTCGTGGCAGACGAAGATGAAAGTCTTGATGACGGAAGCGGTGCCAATACCACAGGCAAGATACTTACACAAAACGTTGCCATAAGCTTTACCGCCGTGGAAGAAAACAGCGGGTATTATATAAATGGCATAAAACTTGTACAAGGTGAAGAGTATCTGCTTTACACAGATCTTTACGAATTTACTGTACGAATAGACCGCATAAACGACGGCATATAGGCCACAGTTGTGCATACCTTTCAAAAACCGCTTTTATCAGGGCGTAAGGTTTGAAAGAATTGACTATAATATTAATCTTGACAATTTACCTGTAAAATTGATATAATAGTTGTAAGATGGATAGTGTTGGAGGAAGTATACCTATGACTACAAAAACAGTTACCATACAAAATACCGTTGGTCTTCATGCCAGACCGGCAACCTTCTTTATACAAAAGGCTAACTTTTATAAAAGCACCGTTATGATTGAAAAAGGCACAAGACGCGCTAACGCTAAAAGCCTTTTGGGCGTGCTTTCTTTGGGTATAGAAAAGGGTCACGATATCACCATTCGTGCCGAGGGTATTGATGAAGTTGAAGCAGTAGAAGGTCTTGCTGACTTGCTTTTGAACGGCTTCAACGACTAATTGTGTCATTTTGCGGCGGTGCTTGTCAATAAGCACCGCTTTTTGTTTTCGAAAAGCAGAAAGGAGGCGGGTGATTTATGACAAAGGATGAACTGTTCTTGGCGGCAAGAGATCTGCCCGCCACGCCCGGCGTTTACATTATGCGCAACTCCGCTGACAAGGTTATCTACGTGGGCAAGTCCAAGGCATTGAAAAATAGGGTAAGCAGTTATTTTGCTCCCTACGCCAACCACAGAGGCAAGACTTTGCATATGGTCAACTCTGTGGACCATTTTGAGGTTTATCACACCGCAACGGAGTTAGAGGCCCTTGTGCTGGAAGACCGCTTTATAAAGCAATTTATGCCCCGCTATAACATAAAGCTTAAGGACAGCAGTGGATATCCATATATAAAGGTATCTACCGAGGCGTATCCTAAAATAAGCGTAGTAAACAAACGGGAGGGAGACGGAACCTATTACGGTCCCTACGCTTCCCATACAACAGCAAAAAACATTGTATCTACGGTAAAAAGCGCCTTTGCCCTACCCTCATGCAACCGCCGTTTTCCTGCAGATATAGGCAAAGGCAGACCTTGCCTTAATTTCCACATAGGCCGTTGCGGCGGGCTTTGTGCGGGGAAAATAAGCAAAGAAGAGTACGGTGAACGGATAGCGGCGGCAAAGCGCCTGCTAAACGGAGACTGTGTCGCACTTATTAAAGATTTAGAAGCAAAAATGAACGCCGCGGGTGAGGCGATGGAGTACGAGCAGGCGGCAGTATACAGAGACAGTATGCGCGCTGTTGCCAAAATTAGGGATAAGCAGCACATAGTTGCCGCCCCTGAAATAGAGGCGGATGTTTTTGGTGTATATGCAGATGATGCGGGCAGTGCCGTAACGGTGCTTATCATTCGCGGCGGCGCCATAAGCGACCGAGAGACCTTCTTTTTCGGCAGTGACGAGATAATCGACCCCGCCGCTATGGTATCGCTTATCAGCAGTTATTACCGCACCAAGGGCTTTATTCCCAAGGAGGTTTGGTGCGGCTATGACTTGGGAGAGGAAGCGGAACTGCTTACAGCAGCGTTAAACAAAAGTCGCTTAATTTTACCCAAGCGAGGCGACAAAAAAGCCCTTTGCGAACTTGCAGAAAGCAACGCCAAGGAACAGCTTCTGCACAGACGTGCCGAAAACGAAAGGCAAACGGGTTTTCTTGCCTCTTTTGCAGCGTTTTTGGGCTTGGAGGTCGTGCCGGAACGTATTGAAAGCTATGATATTTCCAACAGCGGTGACGAATATATAACCGCGGGTATGGTAGTTTTGCAAAACGGAAAGTTTTGCAAAAAGCATTATAAATCCTTTAACCTCAAAGACCTTGAAGGGCAGGATGATTTTACCGCTACTACCGAGGTGTTGCGCCGCAGACTTGCCCACGCTGACGAGGGCGAGTCTTGGTCTTTGCCCGACCTTATCTTGGCAGACGGTGGCGCAGGGCAGATAGGTGCCATAAGACGGGCACTTGATGAATACGGAATAGATATACCCGTTTTTGGTATGGTAAAGGACGAGCATCACAAGACCCGCACCCTTACCGACGGCGAGCACGAGCTATCGCTGAATAAACGACAGGATATTTTTGTATTTATATACAAGCTGCAAGAGGAAGTGCACAGATTTGCACTTTCACGTATGGACCGTCGCCGTAGAAGCTTTGCAAAAAACAGCGTACTGACTCAAATAAAGGGAGTAGGCAGCGCCAAAGCCGAAGAGCTGTTACGGCATTTCGGCGGACTGGGAGAGTTGAAAAAAGCAAGTGCGGCGGAGATTGCCTCCGTTAAAGGTATTAACGACGAAATCGCACAGCGTATATGTGAATTTATGCGGGAGAACATAAAATGAAAAGATTTACAGCGTTAATAACCGCTTTTATACTGTTGTTTTCGCCGTTTTCCGCCGTGGCATCGGATGCGGTGGTTTCCATTTCGTCGGCATCGGGCACGGCAGAGGAGCTTATAAGCGTATCCCTATCCATTAAGGGCACAGGGGCACTATCGGGCGTTTGTCTTGAGATAAGCTATGACGACCAAAAATTAAGCTATATTTCTTTTGTTAAGGGTGCAAACCTCACGGCAGAGCATTGCCACGTTAGCCATATCGAAAGCGGAAAGCTGCGCATCACCTTTACCGACAGCCGAAACAACTACATTGTATCGGGCCCCGTTTTGTACCTTAAGTTTAAACCCATTGCAAACGCCACAGGCATCGCATACGTAACGCCCCTTGTTACTGACGGCGCTTTGTTTGACCGCGACTATATTGAGCTGGAGTATTCTGTAGAAAGTGGCAGTATAACTTTGTTACCCCAGAGACCGCCTGTGGATTTTGAAATTAAGGGCGGG
Source organism: Eubacteriales bacterium (assembly GCA_045605905.1). Taxonomy (GTDB): domain Bacteria; phylum Bacillota; class Clostridia; order Oscillospirales; family CAG-382; genus SIG636. The sequence goes on along the minus strand of JAZUQW010000177.1, from coordinate 2,349 downwards.
CTTATATATCTAAACTCGACTTACACCGCCGAGGAACTGTCAATGCTTATGGGCGGTACCGTGTCGGTAGAGCAAGACGGTGGCTACGTAGGCAGTGGTTGCTGCATATACTATCTGGGCAGTCGGTATTACACCGTATACCGCGGCGACATCAATGGTGACGCCTTCATAAGCACTGCAGATTATTTGGCTGTTCGCGGATATCTTTGCGGCGTTGCAGACCTGTCTTATGCCTGTGTAGCGGCCTGTGATACAAACGGCGACGGCATACACGGCACAGCCGACCTACTTGTTTTACGCAGAGGGTTAGCGGCAGATAAAACTTAAACAAAAAGGCGAAAAAACTATTGACAAGGGCGTAAAACTGTGTTAGAATACATCTTGCGCAGAGGGGCTGTTCCCCAAAGTGCCCAATAAATAGCGGGTTTGTGTAAAGGTAGCACGACAGACTCTGACTCTGTTTGTGAGGGTTCGAATCCTTCACCCGCTGCCAAGATGTAAAAATCCGAACCTCCAGCCGATAGGCGATGGGTTCGGATTTTTCGTTATGCTTTGATGTTTTTGTTAACGTTTTTTAGCTGATATTTCTTGGCGGTTTTTATAAAGATTTAAAGCTCTCCCTTGATAGCGGAGAGCTTTTTGTTATCCAAATTTTGTGTTGTTTTTATACTGAAATTATGCAATAAATATTCCTAGCAAATATAGACGTAACGTTGGTTTCTCCTATAAAACATTGATGCGTTATTTTTAATGTTCTCTCAGCCATTTGACAGATTCTCTTAATCCGTCAATGGTTTTTGTCTCTATCACTATGCGACAGTTTTGCTCATTGGCGATGGCGATGTGCTTTTTAATATCTGTTTCTCCTGTGCCGAGAGCAAGATGACATTTTTTACTCAGAGTATCGTGTAGATGCATATGGCGCAAATGTTTTTTGTGTTTCATAATAAATTCTTCGTCAGCGCAACCGATGGAGTGATTATGCCCTACATCAAAAGTTAAACCAAAAGCTTTGCTTTCTAAAAGTAACTCTATGGCTTCTTTTTGGAAGTCTTCATAGCCATTGCAGTTTTCGATACAAATTTTAATATCCTCATCACCGATTGCAGAGTTACAGGTCTCTCTGAAGGCAACGATGCTTTTATGGTACAAGTCTTTGTATTCAGAAAAAAGAAACACCTTTTTATTAGGCATGGTAAAATACACGCCTTTTGACAAATGCATATTCATTATACTGACACCAAGCTGTTTTGCTATTTCAATGGTTTGGATAACGGTTTTGGTATAAGCATTTGCAATACAGGGATTGAAGTCGCTGACATTAAGGTTTTCGTCAAGATGGATTGTGTAATATATATTGTACTTTTCCGCTATGCGTTTAAACTGTCCAACATCAATTTTATCAATCTGATACTGAGGCAGACTCATATTAAGTTCAATATAACCAAGCCCAAATTCTGAACATAGCTTTGCACATTCTTCGATAGTGCTCACTTCAATTAGAGTTGGCATACCGTAGTTGTGTAGCTCCATATTTGTGTTATACCTCCTTGAACAAGTTTGCACCATTTATTATATCATGTTTTCCCACATTTTTCAACAAACGTGCTACCGATAAGACGAACGCCCCGCGGAAGCGGGGCGAAGATTAGAAAATATAATCGGTTACGCAGTCGTACCAGTGCACATAGGTTTGACCGTCTATGACAAGTCTTTCGTTGTCGGGGAGCAGTTCTGTCCACAGTTTTCCGTAACGCTTGTTTTCCCAATCGTTTTTGTTAAACCTGCGCCAGAGAACGGTTCTGCCGTTTTTGTCAAGGTATTGCTCTGTCGCAATGCCGTCCTCGTCAGACATAATGTCCATAACGCAAACGGTATCGTAACTCTTGCCTCCTATAGTGACTGTATATCTGCCAACTATATCTAACACTTCTGCTCCTGCAAACCCGTTAATCTCATTACCGTTTCTTTGCAGTATGCCTTTTGCTGTTAGATTAGTTTCAGCGCCGCAATTATCTTCGCCGAATCCCCAATTGTTAACGAATTCATCGCTATCAAGGAAAGTATATAGCTTACGCACGCCGTTTTCTATATGACTTTCTGCAAGATAACGGCAATGGGTGTCGGTAAGCTGTGCAACAAAAACATGCTCCGTTTTCTCATTTGAATTCATGCGACCTTGAGTCGCGGAAATCTCTACACCTTCTATGCCGTGAATTTCTGCTTTTCCTGTTGCCTTCATTTCGGTATATTCGGTGAGCTTTCTCGATGGCATCTCGTAAAGCCCCCAAGTCAGTTTTTCTCCTATATGTGGAACTATAAACCAGCCTTGCAGCTCCTCCCATTTAA
>JAZUQW010000176.1:0-13108 GCA_045605905.1 Eubacteriales bacterium | reverse complement strand
ATGCCCCCCACGGGCGGCATAGGCTTTGGTATTGACAGAATGTGTATGTTACTTACCGACAGTCCTGCTATAAGAGACGTATTGCTCTTCCCCACTATGAAGAGCTTGGATAAATATAATTAAGCAAAGGCTATGACGTTTAGGATGTCATAGCCTTTTTGTTGTGATGGTTGTGTTAATCTAATTCTCTGCCGCGGCAAATATTGTAACTTCAATGCGGTAAAAGCTGATTAAACGCATACAAGAAATATCACATATATTGAAAACTTGCTTTAATTGTGATACACTTATATTTGTAATAAAGCAACACAGAGGTAATATATGAGAAAAAGGATCTATCAAACAGTACATATATACGAAGGTAACAGCGTTAGCGTATTATACAAATACTTTATGATTGCCATTATAGCCTTAAGCATTATGCCGCTTACGGTAAAGGAACCTCTCCCAATTTTTAAAAGCATAGAGGTGCTGTGCTTGCTTATTTTTGCGGCAGACTATATTTTGCGTTGGATAACGGCAGACTATAAGTTCGGAAAAGACAAAACTTTAGCCTTTGTAAAGTATCCGTTCAGGGCTATTTCCATAATAGATATGCTTTCTATAATCGCCCTGTCAAGCTCGGTTTTCGGGTTGTTTAAGGGGATAGAATTTGCAAAAGCCTTTGCGGTTTTCAGAACTGTGCGAATATTAAGATATTCTAAAAACGTAAGGACTATTGCCGCCATACTTAACAGGTCAAGAAAAGCGCTTGTTGCAGTTGGCGGTTTGGCGGTGGGATATATTGTAATTTCGGCAATAATCATTTTTAATGTAGAGGCGCAATCCTTTGATAGCTTTTTTGATGCTATCTATTGGGCTACCATCTCGCTTACCACTGTTGGCTATGGCGACATCTACCCCGTTACTGTTTTGGGACGGACAATAGCAATGATCTCTTCATTCCTCGGCATTGCCGTGGTGGCGCTGCCCGCCGGTATTGTTACTGCCGAGTATTTAGGCTCTATAAAAACACATTATAAGGATAACCAAGATGATTAAAGCTTTACTTATTGATATTGACAACACAATACTTGATTTTGACGCCTATGTGCAAGAAGGTATGAAAAACGGGTTTGAAAAGTTCGGACTGCCACCCTATGAGGACTATATGAATGACATATTTTGGAAGATCAACAGCAAAATGTGGCAGGATATAGAGGACGGCGTTATTACGTACCAAGACTTGCTTAATACCCGCTGGAACAAAGTGTTTGCGGCTTTGGGTTTTAGCTGTGACGGATGCGCGTTTGAAAAGTATTTTAAGGGCTGTCTGTTTGACAGCGCTATTCCCATAGAAGGTGCCTATGAACTGCTTGAATATCTAAAACCGCGTTACCCCTTATATGTGGCAAGCAACGGCGCCTATGCTCAACAGGTAAACAGGCTTACAAAAGGAAATATGCTTGGCTATTTTAAAAAGCTGTTTATATCCGAAAAAATAGGTTTTTCAAAACCGTCCGACAAGTTTTTTGATTATTGCATAGAAAAAATCGGTGAAGATATAGGCGAAAAGCCACAACCCGACGAGATTATGATAATCGGCGATTCATTAAGCTCGGATATTAGCGGTGCCATAAGCTACGGAATTAAAACCTGCTTCTATGACAAAAACAAAAAAGGCAATGGCGGCGATATGCCTATAGACTACACCGTTACTTCCTTATTGCAAATAAAACAATTTTTATAAAGGAGAGGGACTAAATGGAGAACTCATTAAAAACTATTCAACTGTTAGCAAAAATAGGTAAAGTAATAAGTATGATAGTGTTTGTTTGCAGTATCATAGGTATTGTTGGTTGTGTTTTGGGTATGGGCGCACTTATAGCCGTTAAAGATTTGGAAATACAAGGGAAAAGTTTATCCTTTATCATCCGCAGAGAAAGCGGGCTGTCATTAACCGACGTTTACTTTGCTTGCACGTTAGGTGTAATGGCGTGTATAGGTGAATCAGTAGTTGCAAAATGCGCGGTTAAATATTTTAATAACGAGCTTGCGGCGGGTACTCCCTTTACCTTTGAGGGCGCCCAAGAAATTAAACGGCTTGGCATCCTTTCTATTGCCATAACCGTGAGCATAGCTATTGTAAAAGAGCTTGCATACGTCATTTTTCAAGCTTTTGACAAGGTGGACAAGGAGATATTCGAAGGTACGCAGGTGTCTGTTGATATGGGCGTGGCGCTGTTGGTAATGTCCTTAATATTCAAATACGGTGCAGAGCTAAAAAACAAGAAATAATCCCCCCGTTGTTGTCTGTTACAAATTACCCCAAGAAGCCTGACGGCTTATCGGGGACCCCGACAATTACCCCAAGAAGCCTGGCGGCTTCTCGGGGACCCCGACAATTACCCCAAGAAGCCTGACGGCTTCTCGGGGACCCCGGCAAAAAACAGCAGAGCAAGGCATATATTGCCAACGCTCTGCTGTTGCTTTTTGTTATTCTGCTGTAAAGGTGGCGGTGGTACCACCAACTTTTACGGTAAAGCTTTCTCCTTTTACCGTATCGGGAGAGGAAAAAATAACTATTCCAAAGTCAAGCTCGGGGCTGTGGGTTACAAGAACCTTACCCTCTGAATCCGTAACGGTAATTTCGGAGCCTGCGCTTTGGTTGCCAACGTTTACCGAAATAACACCTTGGGGAGATACACTAAAGGTCTGTGCCATACCGCCCGAAGCTCCTGTGCCGATAAATGTACCACCGCTTATAGTGGCGGAAGTATCATAGTCAAGAGTTGCCGTGTCACCACGCGTAGGACCACAGACCACGGTATTGCCGCCATTAATCTCTAAATATCCGTTGGCATCTATACCGTCTCCCGAGGCATTAATATATATATCACCGCCGTTAATAACAATGCTGCCGTTACCTGCGGACATCATTCCGCCACCCATTTTGCGACCCGGTTTTTGTGGTCTGCCACCGGGGCCGAAGTTATCGTTGCCAAAGCCACCGCCCATTCCGCTGGAATCGGTACCACCTGCGGCGTTTACACCGTCATCTGATGCGTAAACACTTATCGTGCCACCGTTAACGCACACATCCAAAGCTTCAAGTCCTTCATAGCTTTGACTTACAGCAATAGTTCCATCGTTAACGGTAAGAGATTCGTCTGCGTGGAAACCGTCGTCACCTGTTTTAATTTGGAAATCTCCACCGTTTACCGTAACATTACTGTTGGAATGGAACGCATCATCCGCAGAATCTATGGAAAAACTACCGCCGTTAATTATAATACTTGTAGTTGCTTTTATACCTTTCATACTTACGGTCGTGCTATCGGAGGTCATACCGCTATAATAGCCACCGCCGCTGACATTCTTCGCACCGCCACCGGTTACGATATTAAAGGCCCCGTCTTCAATTTGTAACTGACTGCTGGCAGAGATACCGTCGTATGCGCAATTGATTTGAATATTTCCTTTTTCTATATATACAAAACCTTTGCTTGTATCCTCGTTATGTTCGGCGTGGATGCCGTCTTTTCCGGCGGTAATATTTGCCGTGATATCGGCTATCCTAACGCTGTTATTGGCAGAAAAGCCATGAGAACTGCAGTTAACGGTATATTCACCGCCTGTAATAGCCAAATCATCCTTGCAGACAACACCGTGACCTGCGGTGGTGGAAACGGTTAGGTTTCCGTTTCCGTTCAATGTAAGGTCAGTTTTTGAGAATATAACGCCATCTATATTATTATCATCTATTGCCACAAAGCTACCGCCGTTAGTCAGACTGTTTGTGCTACCGTCGGCAAGAGTGAGAAAGACTTTATTTGCGTTAACGATATATATGGGAGCGGAGCTTTCGCAACTTATATCAACACCGTTAAGTACAAGTTGGGGTTTAGCGCTGTCATCACAATCCACCTTGATCATACCATTGTTAAGGGTGCCTGAAAAAACGTAACAGCCATTTTCTTTAACAGTAACAGTACTGCCGGATATGCTTACAGAAGTGGAGTTGCATGCGATACTGTCACCGTTAAAAGATACGTTTACAGCTTCTGATTTTTCATATTCCGTTCTGCTGTCTCTGTCCGTAAACATATCGGAAACGTCAATATCGCTGTCACCGCTTACGGTATTTTCTTCGGCTGAATCAGTACTGCTTTCGGACATTTGTGTTTTGCTTTCTTCTAACACTACGTTATCACTGTCGTTTTTGCTTGTGCCTTCTGATTTTTCTTCTTTGTTACTACAAGATGTTAAGGAAAATACTACTATTGCCATTAGTAAAACAATGCGATACACTATTGTTTTCATTAGGTCCTCCCATAACATATAAATATTTTCTTTTAAATTTTACCCTCAAATTCTTAAGGAAATCTAAAACTTGGAAGATTTTTTCATAAAACTTTTATTAATTACAAGGAGTAGGAAAACTTTTTATTGCACCGATAGTTATCACAGGAAGTCTAACTATTCTTATAAGGCGCGTCATCACCACATGATGTCTAATAACTTTTTTGAATCTCGACAATTACCCCAAGAAGCCTGACGGCTTCTCGCTGCCACCCGACAATTACCCCAACAAGCCTGACGGCTTCTTGGGGACCCCGACAATTACCCCAACAAGCCTGACGGCTTCTTGGGGACCCCGACAACAAAAGCCGAGTAATGCTATGCATACTCGGCTTATATGTTTTATAAAAATGACTTATTTCTTTGCGTCCTTATCAGCTTCTTCAGCTTTATTATAGATACTTGCAGCATCTACAAGGGCGATTATAGCCATTTCGGCACCGTCACCACGACGGGGCCCTAACTTGAGAACTCTGGTGTAGCCGCCGTTACGATCAGCATACGCGGGAGAAATCTCGTTAAAGAGCTTATACACAATTGCTTCCTTCTTGATGAAAGCCAATGCACGTCTCTTATTTGCAAGGTTATTAACCTTACCCAGTGTTATCATTTTCTCTGCAAGGGCGCTTACTTCCTTTGCCCTTGTGAGTGTTGTTTCTATTTTACCGTTTTCAAGCAGAAATGTTACCATACCCTTAAGCATAGCCATTCTGTGATCGGTCTTTCTGCCAAGCTTTCTTGTTCCGGGCATTTCATTTGCCTCCTTTTTTCAGAATGTTTAGTCTTCGGTCTTCTTAAGCGCAAGACCGAGGGACTGAAGTTTTTGAATAACTTCTTCCAAGGACTTCTTACCAAGGTTTCTAACCTTTATCATGTCTTCCTCTGTTTTGTTGGTCAGGTCTTCAACAGTATCAATACCTGCACGCTTAAGACAGTTGAAGCTTCTTACAGACATATCAAGCTCTTCAATGGTCATTTCAAGGACTTTTTCCTTAATGGTTTCTTCCCTGTCAACCATAACGGGTGCGTTCTTGGCTTCGTCAGAAAGCTCTACAAACAAGTTAAGATGTTCGCAAAGTATCTTTGCTGCCAAAGAAACAGCTTCTTTTGCGTTGATTATGCCGTTAGTACCTATCGTAAGTGTCAACTTATCAAAGTCAGTGATATTGCCAACGCGGGTGTTTTCTACAGTATAGTTGGCACTGTATACCGGAGTGTAGATAGAGTCGGTATATATAGTGCCCAAAACGGGTTGACCATTCTGCTTATTTTTATCAGCGGATACATAGCCTCTACCGTGTTCGAAAGTGATTTCCATATAGAACTCATGCCCTTCTTCTACGGTTGCTATGGGATGGTCTTTGTTGAGTATTTCTATATCACTGTCTACCTGAATATCACCGGCTGTAATCTGTGCGAAGCCGCTACCTTCTACTATTACGGTCTTGGGACCTGTGCAGTGAAGTTTTGCAACTATGCCCTTTACGTTCATAACTATTTCTGTTATGTCTTCTTTTACACCGGGAACGGTAGAGATTTCGTGAAGCGCCCCGTCAATTTTTATACTTGTAGCTGCAACACCGGGTAAGGAGCTTAAAAGTACACGTCTAAGTGAGTTGCCGAGGGTTGTACCGTAACCGCGTTCAAGGGGTTCAATGACAAAAGTGCCGTGTTTGCCGTCCTCGCTAAGGTCAGCTGTAACTATGTTCGGTCTCTCTATCTCAATCATCTGTTTACCTCCTGTTGAAATGGACAGCCGTTAAACCCAGTTTAACGGCGCGATTGCTATTACTTGGAGTACAACTCTACTATCAGATGCTCCTCGATGGGGAAATCAATGTCTTCTCTGGTGGGAAGTGCTGCGATAGTAGCTACTGCATTTGCTGCATCAAGCTCTATCCAAGCAGGTACTGACCTTCCGGAGATATTTTCGATAAGCATTTTAATGAGTGCGCTCTTGCGGCTGCTTTCCTTAACGGAAATAACGTCACCCTTCTTTACGAGTATAGAAGGAATGTTTGCTTTTTTACCGTTGATTTGGAAATGACCGTGACGAACCAACTGACGAGCCTGACGACGGCTATCTGCCATACCCATGCGGTATACAACATTGTCAAGTCTGGTTTCAATCATAGTGAGAAGGTTTTCACCGGTTTGGCCGGGCTTTTTATCAGCCTTTTCAAAATAATTGTTAAACTGCTTCTCTAAAATACCGTAGTACCTTCTTGCCTTCTGCTTTTCACGAAGCTGGAGGCCATATTCTTTTACTCTTTTTCTGCCGGCGCCTGCACCATGCTGACCGGGAGCCTTTGCTCTTCTAACCAGAGGGCATTTGTCGGATGTGCACTTGTCGCCTTTGAGGAATAATTTGGTATTCTCTCTACGGCAAAGTCTGCACGCAGGACCTGTATATCTTGCCATTTAATAAATCCTCCTAATATATATAAGACTTATACGCGTCTTCTCTTGGGCGGACGGCAACCGTTGTGAGGAATGGGGGTTACATCCTTAATGGATACAACATCCAAACCGGCAACCTGAAGTGCGCGGATTGCTGCTTCTCTACCCTGACCGGGACCCTTTACGTAAACCTCAACAGTCTTAAGGCCGTGTTCCATTGCTGCCTTTGCTGCTGTTTCTGCTGCCATCTGCGCTGCAAAAGGAGTAGATTTACGGGAACCTCTGTAACCGAGTTCACCTGCGGACGCCCAACTGATTGCGTTACCGTTGGTATCGGAAATGGTTACTATTGTGTTGTTGAAGCTGGAACGGATGTGTGCTGCACCGCGCTCTATATTCTTACGCTCACGACGCTTTTTGCTGACAACCTTTTTAGCTTTTGCCATATCTGCATTTCCCTCCTATTACTTCTTCTTGTTCGCGATGGTCTTTGCGGGACCTTTGCGTGTTCTTGCGTTGGTCTTGGTTCTTTGACCTCTAACGGGAAGACCTCTTCTGTGACGTCTGCCACGGTAGCAGTCGATTTCTACCATTCTCTTTATGTTAAGGGCAACTTCTCTTCTGAGGTCACCTTCAACCATATAATCTCTTTCGATTACTTCACGAAGCTTAGCTACGTCGTCTTCGGTTAAATCCTTAACTCTGGTGTCGGGATTTATACCGGTCTTTTCAAGTATTTCGTTAGAGCGTGCTCTGCCGATACCGAAAATATAGGTGAGTCCGATTTCTACGCGCTTTGCGTTGGGAAGATCAACACCGGATATACGAGCCATTATTACACCTCTCTTTAACCTTGTTTTTGCTTATGCTTAGGGTTTTCGCAAATAACCATTATTTTGCCTTTTCTTTTGATGATCTTGCACTTCTCGCAAATCTTTTTTACAGAAGGCCTTACTTTCATTTCATTACCTCCATAGGCTTATTTATGCCTGAATGTTATCCTTCCTTGGGTCAAGTCATACACAGAAACTTCAACCGTTACTGCATCGCCCTGCAATATCTTAATGTAGTGCATGCGCATCTTACCGGATATATGGGCGGTAATTATATGACCGTTGGAAAGCTTTACTTTAAACATAGTGTTAGGTAATACCTCTGTCACTACGCCTTCGAATTCAATAACATCGTCTTTAGCCAGAATGAATCCCTCCGTTATTTAAGTCGATAACTGACCAATCTTTTCTTTTACGCTGCGAATATACACACGTAACGCCTTATTGGTCAACGGACCGCTGTGGGCGGCTGCCTCGATAAACATAATATGCTTAATTTGTTTGCGTTTAGGGTTTTGTACTTTTCTGCCGCGACCGTCGGCAAGCAACAGCTTATCTCCGTCTGTGCCGACGACGCAAAGGACTATGCCCTTATCACGACCTGCCAATGACACAACAGGTCGCCCTAAATTATCCATACGGCACCTACCTTAAGCAAGTGCGGTTAGGATAACGGCACCGTTATCTGTTACGGCAAAGGTATTTTCGTAATGAGCAGACAACTTTCCGTCTGCTGTTACGACCGTCCAATCATCAGACAACACCTTAACATCGTAAACACCCACGTTAACCATAGGCTCTAAAGCCAAGGTCATACCGGAGCGCAGCCGCACGCCTCTGCCGGGGGTGCCGAAGTTGGGAAGGCTTGGATCTTCGTGCAGGTCTCTACCCACACCGTGACCAACATATTCCCTAACCACAGAAAAGCCGTTGTTTTCCACATATTCCTGCACAGCTGCGGAAATATCACCGAGTCTTGCACCGGGAACAGCTTGTGCTATTCCTTTGAAAAAGCTTTCTTTCGTTACAGAAATCAACTTTTCAGCCTCGTCGCTGACCTTTCCTACAGCAAAGGTTGCGGCACAGTCACTGTGGAAGCCTTTATAAAAGGCACCAACATCAATCTTTACAATGTCGCCCTCTTTAAGTTCTCTGTCAGAGGGGATGCCGTGAATAACCTGTTCGTTAACGCTTACACAAGCAGAACCCGGAAATCCGCCATAGCCAAGGAAAGAAGGGCTTGCACCGTGAGACATTATAGTTTGTCTTATCTTGGTGTCGATGGCACCGGTTGTAACACCGGGTTTTGCCATCTCGCCGCCAACTTCCCTGGCTAAAGCGGCAATTTTTCCTGCATCACGCATTATTGTCAGCTCTGCTTTATTTTTAAGTATTATCATTATATACCGAGAGCTGCTTTCATAAGATCCGTAGTTTCCTCAACGCCTTTAGTTCCGTCTATAGACTTGAGTATACCCTTGTTGCTGTAATAAGCCTTAAGGGGCTCGGTTTCCTTATGATAAGTGACAAGGCGATTTAGCACAACCTCGGGCTTATCGTCATCACGGATAAGGAGGTCTGCATCGCAAACGTCACATTTTTCACCCTTTGCGGAAGGGTTATAGATTGTGTGGAAGGTTGCGCCGCAAGTTTTGCAAACGCGTCTGCCACTCATTCTGTCAACTATGGCTTGATCAGGAACCTCTAAAGATGCAACTACGTCTATTTTTACGCCCATTGCATCGAGAGCCTCTGCTTGAGGTACGGTACGAGGAAAACCGTCAAGAATAAAACCGTTCTTGCAGTCATCCTTTGCAAGGCGTTCTTTGATTATGCCGATAACAACTTCATCGGGAACAAGTGCGCCTGCATCCATAAACTTTTTAGCAGAAAGACCCATAGGGGTTTCTTCTTTTACCGCACCACGGATGATAGCACCTGTGGATATGGTAGGGATATTAAGTTCTTTGCTTATTATTTCTGCCTGGGTGCCTTTACCTGCACCGGGAGGGCCAAAAAGAATAATATTCATAATCTACGCCTCTTATTCAAGGAATCCCTTATAGTGACGCATAGTCACTTCACTTTCAAGCTCTTTAATGGTTTCAAGAACAACGCCTACTATAATGATAAGGGAGGAGCCGCCGAATACCAAGTAGCCGAGATTAGAGCTGGGCCACAAGAGAGCAAGAAGTTGAGGGAACACTGCCAGGAAGGCAAGGAACAGAGCACCGATAAGGGTTATTCTGTTAAGAACCTTCTGGATATAAGCCGCTGTGGGAGCGCCGGGGCGATAGCCGAGAATGGTACCACCGTTCTTCTTAAGATTATTTGCAACTTCTACAGAGTTAAAGCTGATTGTAAGATAGAAGTATGCAAAAGCAATAATAAGAAGGAAATTGAGGGCGATGCCGATTGCGCCGGTCATAGAAAACGCTCTGAGGAACGCATTTTCTTCCCAACCGAATATCAACTGCAAAGTAGAAGGAAGGGAAACTATAGACTGTGCAAAGATTATAGGCATAACGCCGGACATGTTAAGCTTGATGGGCAGGTGAGTGTTTTGACCGCCGTACATCTTTCTGCCAACAGTACGCTTTGCATACTGAACGGGGAGACGTCTTTCGGAGTTTGTCATCCAAACAACGAAGGTAATGGTAGCGAGCATAATAGCCGCACCGATAATAACGTACAACCAACCATTATCTGTGCCGAAGATTGCGATTGCGGTATTAAACAACGCACCACCGCGGGATACGATGTTGAAGAAAAGGATGATGGAAATACCGTTGCCGATACCGCCGTCATTAATCTTTTCACCAAGCCACATGATAAGAGAAGCACCTGCAACATAAGCTGTTACTATAACAACACCTGCGAAGAAGTCGTTATTGGTAAGTGCATTTTGGTTCTTCATGGTAAGATAATAACCGAAAGCGGTGATTACTGCCAAAAGAACGGTTACGTATCTTGTGATTTGGGTGATCTTCTTTTGACCATCGGGTTGCTTGGACAATCTCTCAAGCGGAGGGATTGCAATAGTCAGCAACTGCATTACTATGGAAGCAGTAATGTAAGGTGTGATGGACAAAGCGAACAAAGTACCCTGTGAAAAGCTGGAACCGGAAAGTATATTCAAGTAACCGAATATTGTATCGCCGGCCCCTTCAAAAGTTTTTGCCCAAGCTGCGCTATCAACGTAAGGAACGGGGATTGCGCAACCTATACGGTACAAAAGAACTATAAACAGTGTATAAATAATTTTACGTCTGGTGTCTGCAATGTGCCAAGCATTCTTAAGTGTTTGAAACATTTATATCACCTGCGCCTTCCCGCCTGCTGCTTCGATTTTCTCTTTTGCGGTAGCGGAGAAGATAGCTGCCTCAACAGTAAGCTTCTTTGTAATTTCGCCATTGCCAAGAACCTTAAGACCGTCAAGTGCTTTGTTAAGAATACCGCAGTCAAGCAGAGTCTGAACATTGATAACGCTGCCTTCGTCAAACTCGTTCAACTTGCCAACATTGATGATGGCATACTCTTTAGAGAAGTGATTGTTAAAACCTCTCTTAGGAAGTCTCCTGTATATAGGAAGCTGACCGCCCTCGAAACCGGGACGAACACCGCCGCCGGAACGAGCGTTTTGACCCTTGTGGCCACGGCCCGCAGTTTTACCATTGCCGCTACCGGGACCTCTGCCCTTTCTGTAGCGAGACTTTACGGAACCCTGTGCCGGAGAAAGCTCGTGTAGCTTCATAACTTTTCCTCCTTTACTATTAGTCAGCGTTTTCAACGCTTACAAGATGAGCTATAACAGTGATCTTGCCTTCGATAGCAGGATTGTTTTCAACTATCTTGCTGTCGCCGATCTTTGTCAACGCGAGAGATTTGCAAGTAAGTATCTGATTTTCTTTACGACCGATCAGACTCTTTTTCAAAGTAATTTTTACTTTTGCCATTACCTTATCCCCCTTAGCCCACTATTTCACTTGCGCTCTTACCACGCTTGAGGGCAACCTCTTCAACGGTGGTCAACGCCTTGAGTGCTTCGAAAGTAGCCTTGGAAACATTGCAAGGATTGTTAGAACGGAGTGATTTTGCACGTATATCTCTGATGCCTGCTGCATCGAGAACTGCACGCATTGTACCGCCTGCTATGATACCGGTACCGGGTGCGGCAGGCTTAAGAAGAACTCTGCCTGCACAATACTCACCAATAATTTCGTGAGGTATTGTTGTGCCGCGAAGAGATACCTTAACCATATTACGCTTTGCGGATTCGATTGCTTTTCTGATAGCGTCCGGAACTTCTGCGCTCTTGCCGCTGCCAACGCCAATGTGACCATTACCGTCGCCTACTACTACAAGTGCGGAAAATCTTCTTATACGGCCGCCTTTAACTGTTTTAGATACGCTCTTGGTGTTAATAAGGGTTTCCTTAAGTTCACCGAGCTGGGTGTAATCAACTTTTTGTGCCATTCGTACTTTCCTCCCTTAAAACTTCAAGCCGGCTTCACGAGCACCTTCAGCAAGCTGTTGTACTCTACGGTGATAGAGATAGCCGCCTCTGTCGAAAACAACGTTTTCGATGCCCTTTTCAACTGCTCTTTTGCCTATAAGGAGTCCGACTTCTTTAGCACCATCCTTATTTGCACCGTTAGCACTGAAGTTCTTTTCATTGGAAGCGGCTGCAACAAGGGTCTTGCCTGCGTCATCATCTATAATTTGAGCACTTATGTTGTTGAGAGAACGATATACGCACAAACGAGGAACGGATGCGGTACCGGATATCTTCCCTCTAACTCTCTTGTGTCTGCGGAGACGCTTTTTATTCTTGTCGGGATGGGATATCATTATCTATTCACTCCTTTCTTACTTACCGGCTTTACCGGCCTTACGCCTAATGGTTTCATCAACATACTTGATGCCTTTACCAAGATAGGGTTCGGGCGGGCGCTTGCCTCTGATTTCGGATGCCAGCTGCCCTACAACTTGTCTGTCTGCGCCGGAAACGATAATCTTATTGGGGTTGGGAACTTCGATAGTAATGCCGTCCGGTGTATCGAAGTATACGGGATGTGAATAGCCAACGTTAAGAACAAGTCTTTTACCTTCCATAGCAGCCTTGTAACCTACGCCGTTAATATCAAGCTCTTTTTTGAAGCTTTCATGGCAACCAACAACCATATTGGAAGCCAAGGAGCGGGTAAGACCGTGGAGAGACTTGTGTTCTTTACTTTCGGAAGGACGCTCAACAGTGAGAACGCCTGCGTCAAGCTTGAGAACCATATCGGGATGGAACTTTTGGGTAAGTTCACCCTTGGGGCCCTTAACCTTCATTACGTTGCCTTCTTCGAAGGTAACGGTAACATCAGCGGGAACGATAATGGGTTTTTTACCTATTCTAGACATATCATTATCCTCCTTACCAAACGAAGGCGAGAACTTCGCCGCCGATGTTTTCTTTTCTTGCCTGCTTGTCGGTCATTATACCCTTGCTGGTAGAAAGGATGGCAATGCCGAGACCGTTTCTTACC
>JAZUQW010000175.1:0-3096 GCA_045605905.1 Eubacteriales bacterium | reverse complement strand
ATGGCTACGATCCGACTTGTTTTTATCTGGATGAGCATTTCAGTTCAGAATATCCTGAAATGGTGGCTTCTGTGAAATCAGAAGAGTATTATATTAATATGATGATTGCATGGTATTTTGCCACCGCCTTGGCTAAACAATATGACAGTGCCTTGGAAATTATTAAGTCAGGTCAATTGTCAGTTTGGGTACACAACAAAGCGATTCAAAAAGCAATTGAAAGCCGCGTTATATGCAACGAAAGAAAAGTGTTTCTTAAAACGCTTAAACGACGTTAAAGCAGCCTATAATTTGGAGGATATATGTTTAAAAAAACTTTTATATCGATTGTATCGTTAATGCTTATTATTAGTGCTTGGGGATGTTCAGACAAAGGGACAAAAAACAGCAACAGTGAAAACAAACAAGCACTTACGGAGGAAAGCGGTGCTGTGATAACCAACTCTGTTGCCACAAAAGAAATGAGCTTGGATTGGTTTTTTATTCCCGAAGAAAGTACAAATATTAAAACCAGAGAGGCAAACACAAGCAAAATAGAAGTAAGCTTTAAGGGCTGTGGATATAAGGAAATAAACAGATACGGCACCGAAATAGAAACAGTTTTAAAACGTAAGTTTGGCGATCTGTACACGCCGATAATCAATGAAAACGGCGTTATTACAGGCTTGACAAAGGCAACAACCGCAAAAGAGGTTATAAAAAATGAAAACTTTTCCGGTCCTGCCTATGGTTTTATTTATAAAACAAATGAAAAGTTTATTACTGTAACCGTTAAGTACTACGGCAGTGCAGGCGGAAGCTATGGCAACGGTCAGTGCAAGGTTATAATCGAGAACAGCAGCGAAACTTATTTACCTTTTTCGGAGGTGGCAGACAATGGTAAATAAAAAGATTCCGTCCTTTGCATTTGGGTACGGCAGTACTGTTGCCGAAGCCTGCTATGCTTTTTATACTGCCGATGGTAAGTGCCATGCCGATTATACAGACGAGAACGGTATCCGTCACACATACAGCGGTAAAGCTATGCCCGATTATTTTTGGGAAAAGCTTACTGAAATAACGGAGAAATTCGATATGTACAGTTGGAAGGCACCAAAGCTTTGCCGCCGATTTGTTTTGGATTTAAGTGTAGGTGTTTTAAATGTGGAAGCTTATATGCCCGACGGCAGAAAAATCATTGCCAACAGCATGAACGGAGACCCAAAAAACCTTAAAGAGGCAGCAGACGAGTTAAAAGCGTTGTATGGTTCTTTAGAGAAATAACGATAAAAAGCTGTGGGTTACTAAAACCCACAGCTTTTGTTGTCGGGGTCCCCGAGAAGCCGTCAGGCTTCTTGGGGTAATTATTAGTACAAAAAACACATGACGGCTTCATGGTGTATTTTATCTTATCCGACAATTATTTCTTGAAAATCAAGCTCTGATATGATATAATATAAATCTAATTATTAAGCACGGCGTTGGTAACCGTACTGCAAATAAGACGGTGACCGTCTTCGGTGGGATGTATGCCGTCTTTGCAAATCAAATCACCAAAGCTGTGAGTGGTAAGGAACGCGCTTCTTAAATCCACAAGCTTTGCGCCCAAACTTTGAGCGATTTTTTCGATTGTACGGCTGTAGCTTTCGTGCCAACGGTAAAGCATACCCTTATCACCAAGCCACTTTAATATGACATTATAATTAAGCCCGCGACTTATCCAATCCATATAGCGCTCGCTTTCCAAAGGCACAAGGTTGGAAACTAAAACCTTGGCTCCCATAGACTTTGCATATTCAACACAGTCCTTATACATCGTCTCAAACTTTTCGCGGGGAACTGCAGCGTTATGCTCACTTTCGGGAGAGTCGGAAATTTCGCTCCAACGATGATCGCAATCGTTGCCGCCGTATTCCAACAACACTATGTTGCTTTCATCATACTCTGTCAATTCTTCCCTTAAAACCTTATCACCATAGTTGATGGTAGCGCCCATCTTGGAAAGATTGACAACTTCATACCCCTGCTCTTCCAGCTTGGTGTAATCGGGCTTGCATAATTTATATCTGCCTGCGCCGTCAGCGTAGGTCACACCCTTAAGAATTGAATCACCTAAAATTAAAAGCTTGCTCATTTTTCTCCCTCCGAATATTTTGTGCAAACGCATATTAATGTTTACGGCTTTATTATAGACATCGGAGGAAAAATGTACACCCACAGCCGGATTTTTTAACTATACTAATGCGACAGACTAAAATAGAGTAAATTTATTGAGCTCTACCGAGAGTAGAATGTTTAGATTTTAAGCGGCTTTTCAGCCTCTACTTGCTGTAGAAAGGATAAGTTATGAACGCAATAAGCAAAAACATAGCATCAAACATAGCAAAGTTAAGAATCAATGCAAAACTTACACAAGCAGAGCTGGCAGAACGGCTTTCTTATTCAGATAAATCCATATCAAAGTGGGAGCGAGCCGAATCGGTGCCGGATATATACGTACTTAACGCTATTGCCGATATGTTTGGAGTGACGGTAGACTACTTGTTACAAGAACACAAGCCAGAAGAAAAAGTTTTAACAAAAAACGAGGTTAAAAACAGGAACAGAAAGATAATTACCGTTATTTCCCTATTGGGAATACTGCTTTTAGTTACGGTAATTTCCACTTCTGTTTGGGCAGCTATCGGGGATTTTTTATGGATTGATTACGTTATAGCCGTGCCCGTTGCGCTTATAGTTTTGTTAGTCTTTAATTCGCTTTGGTTTAACAGACACAACAATTTGTATATTATCTCCGGAATGATTTGGACTTTGCTTGCTGCAATATATCTTTCGCTTTTTGTGTTTTGCGGCAGAAACCTATGGCTTTTATTTGTTATCGGCATACCGGCACAAATCGTAGCAACGCTTTCCTTTAGATTTGTAAAAAGTAACAAAACTTATCAATAGACATAAAAAACTGCGGCAATGCCGCAGTTCAAGCTGATGACAAACCTTGTCATCAGCTTGACAGAGCGTTGAGAAAGGATACAGACAAGACGAACCGAGGCGAAAACTGTAGATTGCTACTGTGAGCCGAGGTTCGTTTTGAACGAAAAAAACAATAAATTGTAGAAA
>JAZUQW010000174.1:0-4098 GCA_045605905.1 Eubacteriales bacterium | reverse complement strand
ATTATGAACGTTAAGAATAATTCTTGTTTGTATAGCTGTAACAGATATAAATTTAAAGTGTTTTATAAACAAAAACTATTGATATTCAATGCAAAAAATGGTATAATGTAGTTTAATAAGTTATTAGGAAAAGTATAAGAGGATCGAGCCATGCCTATTAAAATTCCCAACTCATTACCTGCAACGGAAACACTTGAAAAAGAAAATATATTCACTATTGAAAACTTTCGTGCGGAAAGTCAGGACATTCGTCCTTTAAAAATTGCGATATTAAACTTAATGCCAACAAAAATAGTAACCGAAACGCAACTGTTGCGCCTTCTTTCCAACACGCCGTTACAAATAGATATTACTTTACTTACTACTTCAAGCTATGCTGCTAAAAACACCCCCGCTGAACACTTGAAGACTTTTTACACCACATTTGACAACATCAAGGACAGCAAATTTGACGGCTTTATTATAACCGGTGCTCCTTTGGAGTCTATGGAGTTTGAAGCTGTAAGTTATTGGGAAGAGCTTTGCGAAATCATGGAATGGACAAAGCACAATGTTTTTTCCACTATGTTTATTTGTTGGGGTGCTTTTGCAGGTCTGCACTATAAGTACGGTATTGACAAGCACATATTAAAGAAAAAAGTGTCCGGTGTGTTTTCTCACACAACGCTTTATCCGTCTCACCCATTGGTAAGAGGTTTTGACGAAGTGTTTAATGCTCCCCATTCAAGATATTCCGGAATATATTCCGAAGAGATTATTAACAACAATCAACTTATTTTGTTGGCTAAATCAGAGAAGGTCGGTCCGTATCTCGCGGCATCAAAAGATGGTAGAAACATTTTTGTTATCGGGCACGGCGAATACGATGCTGACACGCTTCAACTTGAATATATGCGCGATCTTGACAGGGGTCTCAATCCCGACATACCTGAAAACTATTTTATTAACAACGATACAAGTATTCCACCGATCAATACATGGCGCGCTCATTCCCATATGCTTTTTTCTAATTGGCTTAATTACTTTGTATATCAAAATACCCCCTATAATTTGGAGGAAATACTGTAATGACAGATATTATAGATAAGATTAATGAATTAAAACAAAAGAGGAATGCAATAATTTTAGCTCATTATTACCAACCTATAGAGATTCAGCAAATCGCCGACATCGTTGGCGACTCTCTGGAACTTGCAAGAAAAAGCAAGAACGTTGATGCTGATGTTTTAGTTTTTTGCGGTGTCAGCTTTATGGGCGAAAGCGCCGCTATTCTCTGCCCTGATAAAAAAGTTCTGCTTCCCGCACCGGATGCTGGATGTTACATGGCAGATAGAATTACGCCAAACGACATTAAAGCGCTTAAAGAAAAACATCCCGGCAGTGCTGTAATATGCTATATTAATTCAACTGCCGAAACAAAAGCTGAATGTGATATATGTTGTACTTCCTCTAACGCTGTAAAAGTTGCCAAATCCGTAAAGGAAGACAGTATAATTTTTGTTCCCGACAGGAATTTAGGCCGTTACGTTTCCAAAATAGTTACAGATAAACATTTTTTCTTTCATCCTAACGGTTGTTGCCCTATACATGATGATTTGCAATTAGAAAATGTTTTAGCTTCTAAAGAAAAGTATCCAAACGCTAAAGTGCTTGTGCATCCCGAATGTTCAGAGGATATTTGCGATATCGCCGATTTTGTCGGAAGCACGGCTCAAATTATAGCATATTGCGTAGAAAGCGAATGCAAAGAGTTTGTAATTTGTACCGAGCTGGGTGTAACCGAACGAATGGCTTTGCAAATGCCTGATAAAACATTTATAATACCTGACAGAAAACAATTATATTGCGACCGCATGAAAGCTATATCTTTAGAAATGGTGCTTGAGACTTTGAAAAAAATGAGCGGCGAAGTTGTAATTGATGATAAGTTAAGAAAAGCTGCATTGAAGCCTATAGAAAGGATGTTGGCGATATGAGAAAAACACTGTACAACGACACAGCTAAAGATTGTGACGTTTATGATTTTGATGTTGTAATCGTGGGCAGCGGTATTGCCGGCTTATATTGTGCTTTACACTTGAACAGTGAACTTCAAGTAGCGGTAATTACAAAGGCTAATATTGATGAAAGCAATTCTTATCTCGCTCAAGGTGGCATCGCCGCAGTAATAAGCAAAGAAGATCAGTTTATTGGACATATACAAGACACTCTCGTTGCAGGCGCCGGTCTTTGCGACGAAAATGCTGTTAAGGTTTTGGTGGAAGAAGGCCCCGAAAATATACGAGAGTTAATTGATATGCAGATTCCATTCGATGTTAATTCGGAAGGCGACCTTTTGATCACCCGCGAAGGCGGCCATCATATGAGAAGAATTGTCCATTGCGGAGGCGATGCAACGGGTAAAGAAACAACAAAACAGCTTGGTAGACTTGCAGCAACTAAAGAAAATCTACACTTCTTTATGGAAAGCTACCTTGTTGACATATTGAAAGATGATAACGGAGTTTCGGGCATCGTTGTTACCGTCGGGAAAGAATACAAGGTATTAAAGACACGAAACCTTGTTATTGCAACAGGAGGTATAGGGCAGTTATATAAATACACAACCAACCCCATCGGTGCAGTAGGCGACGGAATAGCCGCCGCAGAAAGAGCCGGTGCAACCTTGTCAAACATGGAAATGGTCCAGTTCCACCCCACCACACTCATCCCGAACGACAACCCCTCAAGGCTGTTTTTGATATCCGAAGCTGTTAGAGGAGAGGGCGCAATTTTGCGCAACTACCGCGGCGATGCTTTTATGCAGGGTAAGCACCCTTTAGCAGACCTCGCCCCCCGCGATATTGTTACCCGAGAAATAATAAAAGAGCTTAAACTAAACGGTGGCGACAGAGTCTTTCTTGACACATCGTCGATGACGACGGAGTTCTTCTCTAATCGCTTCCCCACCATATACAGACAGTGTACCGAGCAAGGTATTAACTTAACCTCCGATTTTATACCGGTACGCCCTGCGCAGCATTATTTTATGGGCGGTATAAAAACCGATACAGACGGGCGCACCAATATAAAAGGACTGTTCTGTTGCGGCGAAAGCGCTGAAAGCGGCATACACGGCGGTAATAGACTTGCTTCTAACTCTGTGCTTGAATGTTTGGTTTTCGGCAGACGTTCGGCACGGTACATTAACGATAATTTTAGCCCTTGTGATTCTAAAAAGCCTCAACTTGTGTTTGAATCTTCTGCAAGTGTTGTTCACACTAATGAATTCTTCTCTCAAATTGAGAAGATAATTAAAACGACTATGTCCGAATATGCCGGTCCCGAACGAAGCTTTAAGGGAATGTTAAAAGGCATAACGATACTTAAGGATTTAGAAGAACAACTTGATGCTACGTATCTTTCATCGCAATACCATTACAAAGTAAACAATATGCTTCAAAACGGTCTTTCAATACTTGAAGCCGCGTACAACAGAAAAGAAAGTGTTGGTGCGCATTATATAATAGACAGTGAGGAAAACTAATATGGAATTTGATGCTATAATTAAAATGTCTTTAAACGAAGATATGCCTAACGGAGATATTACAACAGTTGCTACCGTTAACGCTGATGCGATAGCTGAAGGCGATTTCAAAGCAAAGGCAGACGGTGTTATATGCGGTATAAAAATAGCGCGAAGAAGCTTTGAGCTTTGTGGAGGCGGCGTGGAGTTTACCGCTTTTGTAAAAGACGGCGATTATGTTAAAAAAGGCGATACTATTGTTCACGTAAAAGGCAATGCGAGAAGTATTCTTATGGGCGAAAGAACCGCTCTTAATCTGATGCAAAGAGCTAGCGGTATTGCTACCTCTACACGCATTGCCGTTGATGCAATAAAGGATTATAAAACACGCATAACAGATACAAGAAAGACCATGCCCGGGCTTAGAGTGTTAGATAAATACGCTGTTAGAGTGGGCGGTGCCGTAAACCACCGTTTTGGCTTATCTGATGGTATTCTCATCAAGGATAACCATATAGCCGCTGCCGGCAGCATTACAAACGCTGTGAAAAAAGCAAAGGCTTATGCACCGCATACATTAAAAATCGAAGTTG
>JAZUQW010000173.1:0-2356 GCA_045605905.1 Eubacteriales bacterium | reverse complement strand
GCACAGAACACGAAAAAAGAAAATACGGTTACTATAAAGTAAAAATTTCGGAGAAAAGTTCTCCGAAATTTTTGTATATTTTTATATTTTTTCGTTCAAAACGAACCTCGACTCGCAGTACTTAGTACAGCTATCGCCTCGGTTCGTCTCGCGGGGTCCCCGTTGCGAACAAAGTGAGCAACGGGGTGGTGTGAGCACTCTTTATCAGCAGTCTGCCAAGCTGATGACAAGGTTTGTCATCAGCTTGAGGGGCTGTTTTGCAGCCCCTCTTTTGTGTCGCAACATTAAGGTCAGTGGCGGGACATTAAGGTGTTATGAATAAAAGAGTTTCTGTAATTATTCCTATATATAATGTAGAAAAAGAGCTGCCTCGCTGCTTGGACAGTATAATCGTGCAAAGCTACAAAAATTTAGATATTATCTTGGTCAACGACGGCAGTACCGATACCGGCGGATGCTTTTTGTTATATTGACGGTGCTTTTTCGTCTCTTTGCACTAAAAAGCGCGGCCTCATTTGTATATAATTCCGTTGCTTTGGGGCGTGGTTTTGTGTCATAATATGCATATAGGGAGGTGTTTGCTTTGAAAATAACCTTTATGGGCGCAGGCAGTACGGTTTTTGCCCGCAATGTTATAGGCGACTGTATGTGTGTAGAGTCACTGCGAGACAGCGTGTTTGCCCTTTACGATATAGACGGTGAACGATTGGAGGAAAGCCGCGCTATCCTTGAGGCTATGCGCAGCCACAAGGGCGGATTCGGAAGAATTGAGTGCTACGTGGGCGTAGAACAGCGCAAGGCGGCGCTAAAGGGCGCAAGCTTTGTAATAAACGCCATTCAGGTGGGGCTGTACGAGCCTTGCACCGTTATAGATTTTGAAATTCCCAAAAAATTCGGCCTGCGCCAAACCATTGGCGACACCTTGGGCATCGGCGGAATTATGCGTGGATTACGCACCATCCCCGTGATGGCGGATTTTGCTCGGGACATGGCGGAGGTCTGCCCCGATGCTTGGATGCTTAACTACACCAACCCTATGGCAATAGTCAGCGGATTTATGCAACGCTACACGCCTGTTAAAACCGTGGGGCTTTGCCATAGCGTGCAGGTTTGCTCTAAAGGTCTGCTTACCGCCTTGGGCATGGAGGATAAGCTTGAGGGTCGCAAAGAGCTTATCGCAGGTATAAACCATATGGCGTGGCTTCTTGAGATAAAAGATAAAGCGGGCAACGACCTGTACCCTGAAATTAAAAACAGGGTAGACGCGTACCTTGCCGACCCGGCCGCCAAAGATAAGGTGCGTATGGAGTACATAAAAAACTTTGGCTATTACTGCACCGAATCCAGCGAGCATAACGCAGAATATAATCCCTTTTATATAAAATCCAAGTACCCGCAATTGATTGAAAGATATAACATCCCCTTGGATGAATACCCCCGCCGTTGCGTTAACCAAATAGCCGGCTGGAAAAAGGAGTACGCTGATATACTGGAAAAAGGCATCCGCGACCACAGCCGTTCCCAAGAGTACGCATCCCGCATAATGGAAAGCATGGTGGAGGGCAAAGCCCTGCAAATCGGCGGCAATGTGCTTAACACGGGGCTTATCAGCAACCTGCCTGCCGATGCCTGCGTGGAAGTGCCCTGCCTTGTTAACGGTTACGGCGTGCATCCCTGCTCCGTTGGCAAACTGCCGGTACAGTGCGCCGCTATGAATATGACCAACATCAATGTTCAACTGCTGACCATAGAGGCGGCGGTAACAGGTAAAAAGGAGCATATCTATCAGGCGGCAATGCTTGACCCCCACACCGCCGCCGAGCTGGATATAGACAGCATAAAGGCAATGGTTGATGCACTTATCGAGGCGCACGGGGATTATTTGCCCAAATATAAGTAAAATAGAGGTGTTTTTATGGCAAGGTCTGTTTCCGCAAGCGACGCTAAAAGGCTTTCCCAAGCCTTTGTGGACGCAACCGTAAGGGCGAAGGGCGCTATCGCCGCAGCAGAGCAACAGAAAAAAGATATAGAGATAGCTGTAAGTCAGCTTGCATCGGTACAGGCGGAGGGGTTGCTTAAAACCATCCCCATAGAGGAGCTTAACCGCGGCAAGCAGGGCATAAAGACCAAAACCCTGCGGGACAACGGAATAGAATCCCTTTGGGACGTGTATAAAGCTACCGTCGGCCGACTGGAGCTTATCAAAGGCATAAGCCGCGAAGCGGCGCGGGACATCAAAAACCACGCCGTAGACTTTGCACGCTCTGCGGCAAAGCAGGTTAAGATAAAAATAAGCGCCGACGACAAAAATGCACAGTCAACAAAGCTTGTTACGTCGGTTTGCGCATATAAAAAC
>JAZUQW010000172.1:0-6820 GCA_045605905.1 Eubacteriales bacterium | reverse complement strand
CGATTGTCAGCCCCGATATTTATCTATTAAATCTAAACGCCTTTACCCGCAGTAACCTTACTGTCTGCACCGAAAAATTTGCACAGGCGGGAATACTTGGGTACATACGCCACGCAATACATTATAGGAACCAAAACGATTGCCGCTATTACATCTATTATGGAGTGTTGTTTTATCAAAACAGTTGATGCGGTTATAAGCAAGCTTAAAACCAAAGACGAGGCTTTAAGCAGCTTATGATTTGCCAACTTTTCGTCCTTACACAGGCAGATGTGCAGCGCCAAGCTTACATACACGTGCATACTGGGGAACACCGTTGTGGGCGGGTCTATACCGCGGATAAGCTTTACAGCGTCCACAAGCAAATTATCCCGCGGGAAGGACTCCATACCCGACCGATCAAAATACATAGGGATTGCGGTACAAATAAGCATACACACAAAAGCGCCCCCCGCAACCATAAGAGAAAGCCTTAAAAATTTACTTGGCCGCTTTACAAAGGTATACAAGCCCATAAGCCCCAACTGAACATACCACATTGCATAAGGGATAACGAACCATTCGCAAAATGGAATATTATAATCCCAAGCACAAACTATTGCAATAGGGTCCCTTGCCATTGTGGTCTGCTGTAACAGAGAATACCACACGCCGTGGATGGGCCAATAGGCAAGCAATAATACTATCGGATTATTTTTTATAAAGTTTTTTAACTTACTCATAATACCAAATCACTGCGCTTTGCCGTCTACATAGGTGACGGTGTGCCATTCCTCTTCATCGGCATAGTAATATTGCGCCTCACCTTGTAAAAGGTTGTCAACAAAAGTACCTTTTACCATATCGCCGTCGGCATACTGAATTATGCCCTCGCCGTCAAACACGCCGTTTTTAAAGCCACCGCTGTAGCTGCCGCCTGCCGCAAGGGTCAAAAGCCCGTCTTCATCACAGAAGGTGCCGTGGACAAAATAGCCCTTGTAACAGTCGCCGTTGCGGAAAACAACAGAGCCTTCACCCTCTAAAACACCCTCTACGAAAATGCCCGTGTAGGTATCACCTGCGATTACGTAAGTGCCCTCTCCGTTTTGAACATCGTTTATCCAGCTACCCTCGTATTTGTCGCCGTTACTGTAGAGGTATTTGCCTTGACCGTGGCGAATGCCCATAACAAAGTCGCCTTCGTATACGTCACCGCTCGTCCAAACGAATTTGCCCTTGCCATGCCATTTACCGTCTTTAAGGGTGCCCTCGTACATGTCTCCGTTAGCACATTCGTAAACGCATACGCCTGTGGGCTTGCCTTCGAAAAAGTCGCCGGAGACAAAGCCACCCTCCGGGAAATACCAAGTGCCGAGTCCGTTTATCTCGTCCTCATACCATGTGCCGTCATATCGACTGCCGTCGTTATACTTATAAACACCTTTGCCGTTAAACTTGCCTTGGTCAAAACTGCCGGTATAGCTTTCACCGGAGTTAAATACCAAGGTGCCGATGCCGTGAGGAACGCCTTTGTACAACGCGCCCTTATAAAGACCCTCTCTATAAGCAATGGTGCCATACACGCTTTCGGATTCACCTTCGGACGGATCGATAATCTCGCTCTCTTCTTCGGCGGACAGCTCATCATCAACACTGATATTCTCTTCATGCAAAGCGGAATCTGTGCCATTCTTTTTACCGTAGCCATCAAAGAACAGCCTGCCAATAAACACCGTAGCGAACGCCAAAACCGCCACAAGCAGTAAAGCTGTGGCTATATCGCCTGCAGTCATACGCTGCTTGCCGTTTTTATAACGCTTTAAGTCAAGCCGTGACATAAGCTGTTTGTTTCTTTTTAGGGTTTCTTTATCCACCGCGGCGGCGCGTGCATAGCGTTTTATGGGCTTTTTGCCCCTAAACAGCAAAGAGAACCAACGCACCACCCACATTATGGGTAACATAAATGGCAGATACTTTAAGAAAGGGTAGCGTTCTTTCATCGCGCCAAAAGACGGGAAAACCGACGAGATAAAATAACCGAAACGGCTTTTATCGCCCCGCTTGTTCGCCGCGCTGTTTTCGGCGCTGCCAAAGACACCGCCCGAAAGCACATAGTCTGCAAAATCTTGCGTAAGCTCATCGGGGGTGTTGCCGTAAAACAGGTAGTGTATAAGCTTTTTTACCTGTTTTTCAAAGCTTACAAGCCCCATGCTTTCAAGCACTGATTTTACATAATCTGCATCTAATTTTAAGGCACAGCGGGAAAAGAAAACTTTTATATCCGCAACCATACGTATACCGGCGCCAGAGCTTCGCACATGACGTGCGAAATGGGACAGCATATACAAATAGAAATCGCTTAAGTTAAGGGAAAGCCTACTGCCGCTTTTACCAACTGGTATGGCGCGCTCCATTAGAGTTTTGTGAAAATCACTGCCATCGGCGCTTTTCCAATGAAGCTCAAAAACGTTGCCATTGGAATGTTTATATATGTCGTGCCCACTGTGGGAATCGGTTTTTTTATAGCCACAGCTTTCCATTATCTTTTTAGCGTCCTTACGATTAAAACGCTCTATCATTATATCCGTATCACCCATCAGGCGCATATCCGTGGAAGGATAATACATACGCATTACACTGCCCTTTAGGGGCAAATAGTTTACATCAGCCTTATCAAAAGCGGCAAAGACCCGTTTTTCTTCTTCCTCGCGACTTAAATCGTAAAGCAATGCCTTATTATGGGCATCCTCAAGCTTTATGCGCAAATCTTCGGGGATGTCGGCATCCTTTAAAGAGTAGTAGATGGCACTTGCAACCCCTTGCGACATGGCAAGACGAAAAAACCTTTCGGAATCTATTTCCGCAAAGGCTGAATTACAGGTCTTGCCCGCTAAAGCGGCGGCGTATGCCTTAACTAATGCTCTTTCTGTTTGTGTCATGTCTACCCTCTTTTTAGCTTGAATATCCGCAACAATGTGCGGCGCAACACCCGTAGCCTGCCGTACATTCTGTGACTAAAGCCCTGCAAGCGTTGCTCTTTTCCGTTGGTAAGCGCCTTTACCGCTATCGCCGCAACGGCGCTTGGAACCACACCCTTTTCCGTAATCAGCTCTGCATCGCCGCGGCAGTGAAGGCTGTCTTTTTTTACCTTTACCACACGGTGAAGCACTACTGCCCCGTTTGGGCGTTTATATAAAACAATATCGTATTTTTTTATTTTGATAGGCGCGCAAAGCTCTACAACCGTGGCTTTGTTTTTCAACAACGGCTCCATACTGACGCCGGTTACCGTAAGACTTGCAGTGTCACCGCCTGCCACCCGTTGTTTTATCAGCTCAAAAATGCAATCATTCTTCAACAAGGCACGCCTCCTTAAGCTTGGCGTAAAAGCTTTCCACATCGGCGGCAGCAAGCTCTGTGCTGACATCGTATGCATCTGTAAGCGCGGCAACGGTTTGGTCTTTATCAAGCCCCTTTTCCAAGGCGTTCCAAATAAATGCACCCGTGCCGTTAAAGCTTATCATCCCGTTAAATTGAAGCTTGGCATCGCCCGTGGGCACCACAATATAGCTATCCCCCAAGGCGCGTAAAACAAAGCCTTTTTTTATTTTCATAGCTTATCCTCCATTGCCGCCAAAGCGGTAAACGCCGCATCGTCCTGCAAATTACAGTCCAACGAAAGCACGGGCACGGTGTTTAAAAACGTTTGCAGGCTTGAAAAAAGCGCATCCATACCTTGACTGTCATCAGGGCGCATCATAGATTCAAAAAGCAAATACGGAGTTTTACTTTTATCCATTGGCTTAACGTGGTTAAAGCTGTTGCGCCTAATGAAATACAGCGCTTTTGCCACGCCTTTTGCGTTAAGCCGCTCGTATCCGCTACCGCACCAAGGGGTGCCGTAAACATAGGGGATGCCGTTTATTATACGAATTGCAGGTTTGTCGTCATTAATGATCTTTGCGCCCTCTATATTCTTTACCCACAGTTTGGCGTGGGTGGATTTGCCGATGCCGCTTGGCGCTGAAAACAGATACACACCGCCCTTGTAAAGCACCGCCGAAGCGTGCAAGACAAAGCCACCGTACTTAAGCAGCCCCTTGCAGAACTCCACACAGCTAATTTGATACTCTGCCAACGGCAAAGGAAGCCCTGTCCGTTGGGATAGAGATGCTATAGCCTCCTCCGTCAAGCAAATATCTATATCTGCCGGAGCGGAGGTGCTTAAAAAAGGGGCAGCTCTATCCAAAAGCTCATTATAACGGGGGGACATATTCAAATTAAGGTCGCAAACTCTGTATATTGCCACGCTTCTACCCCCTTCACCTGCTTGAAGGCATATATCGCCTTATACTACATTTTAATTATATATCACCCACGAAGTAAAGTCAATCTGTTTTAATACAAAAACTTTGTATTTTTTATTGCTTTGGGGAAGAAAAGGTGCTATAATGATATGTCAGAATATTACCGAAAGGAGTATGTCCTTTAGCCTTTGCTTAAAGGATTTTGGTTTTATGAAATATATTATTCTTGTTGGCGACGGTATGCCCGATCTTCCTATTGCCGAGCTTGGCGGAAAAACTCCTATGGCGGCGGCAAACAAGCCAAATATGAACTATATTGCATCTATGGGTATAAACGGCAGAGCGTTTACCGTACCCCGCAGCATGACCCCGGAAAGTGATACTGCAAATCTGGCCTTAATGGGCTATAATCCCGAAATATATTCCAAGGGGCGTTCTCCCTTGGAGGCGGTAAGCATGGGCATTAATATGGCGGAAGATGAGACCGCAATACGCGCAAATCTTGTTGCGCTTTCTGACCTTGGTGAGCCTTACGAAGAAAAGGTTATGCTTGACCATTCCTCTGACGAGATACCTACCGAGGAAGCGCGTATTCTTATAGAAGACTTAAACAAGCATTTTGCAAACGATGTGTTTAGGCTTTATGCGGGCATAAGTTATCGTCACTGCCTTATTTGGAAGAACTGCCCTCCGTTTTATGATTTCTCTCGTCCCCACGACATTCTTAACGAAACCATCAAGGCATATTTGCCCACAAAAGACACAAGCCGTCCTTTCTTAAAGCTTATGAAGGAAAGCTTTGACTTTTTGAACAACCATCCACTTAACATCAAGCGCGCCGCCGCAGGCAAGAAGAAGGCAAACTCTTTGTGGCTGTGGAGCCCCGGCAAAAAGCCCGCACTTCCCTCTTTTAAGGATATGACAGGCTTAGATGCATCGGTAGTTTGCGCAGTTGACCTTATTAAGGGCATAGGTCTTTGCGCGGGGATGGACGCACCCGAAGTAGAAGGCGCAACAGGCAATATCGACACCAACTACAAGGGTAAAGCCGATGTCGCATTGCGTGAGCTGATGAACGGCAAGGACTTGGTTTATATACACGTAGAAGCACCCGATGAATGTGGTCACAGAGGCGAAGCCGACAACAAGGTTAAGGCAATTGAGCTTATAGATAAAGAAATATTGGGCTATATGATGAACGAGCTTGACAAAGCGGGTGAGCATTATAAGATTCTGCTTACGCCCGACCATCCCACGCCCATCTCCGCCAGAACCCATACTTTGGACGCTGTTCCCTTTGTTATATACAAGAGCACCCAAAAACGCAAGGGTTCCATCGAGATTTATGACGAAAAGAGCGGTTACGAAGGCGGCGTTTATTTAGAGGATGGGTACAAGCTTATGGACCTGTTCCTTAAGGTTTAACGGAGGCTTTTGTATGCTTAAAAGAATATTGGTGCTTGTTTTGTGCTTTGCTTTAACGATACCGTCTTTCGCCTGCGGAAAAGACGAGAAGGCTGACAGCAGTACCACCCCCGAAGCTGACGTACAAGAGTTATCGAGCGAAGATGAAACAAGCCTTGCTCCTGCGGTGCTGACAACGGTACAGCCAAGTATTGACAGCGGAATCACCCTACCCGACTCCATTGACGAAAGCTATCTTAAAACAATAAAATCCACATTAGATAACGCCCCCTACGCCTGTGCCATGTATTACGTGGATTTAGAGACAGGGCTTTCTGTAAGCTATAATCCCGACAGAATGTTTGCAGGCGCAAGCCTTATCAAAGCGGAATACCTTATGATGGTTTTTGATTTGATAGAAGAAGGCAAGGTAAGCTATGATAACCTGTATACCTATTCTTCCTCAAACGAAAGAGGCGGCACAAGCAAGATTCCCCAAGACTTTAAATACGGAGACAAGCTTACGTTGAAACAGATTATAGAGTACGTGGTGTGGCACAGCGACAACACAGGCTATAATATGTTGCAAAGCTATGTAAGGTCCTATTACGACATTTTTGATTGGGCCGAAGAGCGTTACGGCACTAAATTCGAGTACAAGGACTGCAACTGGCTTAACGCAAGAGGGGTTACCGAGTGCTGGAAAGATATATACCAACGTTACAAAAACGGTGACGAAAACTATACTTGGTACGTTAGCTTGCTTTTAGAGGCAAACGAAAACAAATTCATAAGGGGCGGCCTGCCAAAAGATGCAAGCGGTAACTATCTGTATAAGGTTGCCCATAAATACGGTATGGATATTAATGCTTCCAACGACGCGGCAATAGTATTTTATGAAGACAGACCTTACTTTTTGGTTGTGCTTACAGATTATATAGGCATTAACACAGAAAAGTTTATAAACAAAGTATCTTCTGAAGTTTTTGCAATGCACGAATATATTTGTTCATTTAACAAATAGTTACACAGAATAATTTAAGGGCGGTTCGTAAATCGAACCCCCCTCAGGTTGATGACAAACCTTGTCATCAACCTGGCAGACTGTTGAGAAAGAGTGCAGACAAGAC
>JAZUQW010000171.1:0-2373 GCA_045605905.1 Eubacteriales bacterium | reverse complement strand
TCCATTTTTGTCAATGAAACCATATTTGCCGTTAAGTTCCACCCAAGCCAAACCTTCGGAGAAATCACATATATAATCATATATACATGGTATCACCTGCTTTCCATTTTTGTCAATGAAACCACATTTGCCGTTAAGTCTCACTTCCGCCATGCCTTCGGAGAAATCCTCTACCCAGTCATATATACATGGAATCACTTCTTTGCCGCTCTTGTCAATGAAACCTTCTTTGCCGTTCTGTTCCACTTGCGCCATGCCATCGTTGAAATCTTCTGCCCTGTCATATATGCATGAAATTACTTGCTTTCCGCTTTTGTCAATGAAACCACATTTACCGTTAAGTCTTACTCTCGCCAAGCTTTCATGGAAATCATTAACTTCATCATATCTCTTTGCAAATTCAAGGCGCTTTTCGAGTGGAAGATGCGATAATGAAGTGTCGGAACTATCAAGAACCCCGTTCTCACTTACTAAGGCAGTTGTATCCTTGACGTCACCTTTTTTGATTGTCGTTGAATCTTTCTTTTCAGTTCCAGTACAAGCCGATATTATAGCTATAAAGACAACAGATGCTATTAAATTATTTTGTTTCATAGTTGATTATGTTTTATATACAAATTAACATTAAATAAGTAGAATTATACTCCCGTTGTTGCAGTAAAGGGGGGGAGTGAGTTGTTATTTACATGATTTCATTTTTCATAATCTTTGATTTTTAAGTTAAACCTATTTTGCATTCTCTATATGCCTTTGCCATAATGGCAACCGTTTAACTCAAAAGAGAAAGCGTGGGGTACTTATTCTCTGAAGGGACGACCAAGTACCCATACACACATAAGCACAACCCACGCCATAAGCGTGGACATTTATCGTGCCTATTGCTGTGTGTAAGTTTTGGTCGTTTTACAGAGTAAGCAATAGCCTAAATGCCATCAAAGGATATTGCTATTTTGCCAATATCTTGCAACAAAGTTAAACAAAAGTTTAAAGTATACAAAATAAAATCTTCTTTTGTGGTGTTATAACAATACTTCGGTAAAATTATACCGTACTAAAAGTTAAACATTGGAAGCCGGATGATCGGTTCCGCTATATAAAAGTTCATTGAAATACTGTCAATAACTGTCGCTTGAGTAAGCTGATGAAAGGTCCAGAAAGACTCGGAAAAGAATAATTGTAAAAGTCAATTTAACGGCTCAGTAGCAACAAGATGTGGGTTGACAAAATATTTGCGGTTGTAATGAAAAAGAGATCCCTCGTCGCTACATAAGCTGCTGAAGCAGCACTCCTCGGGGAACCTAAAACTAAGTGCTGAAGCACACTCCTTTGGGGAGCTAAAGCTCCCGTCGTCGCAAACAATGCTTATTTCGCATTGTCGTCGCAACCAACGCTCATTCGCGTCGGCGGGATGACAAGCACGCAATTATCTTTACTCTTTCATCTGCGTCTTTGAGATCCTTGACTTTGCTAAGGATGACAGGTGCGCGATTGTCTCTTTGCTCTGTTATCTATTGGCTACGTTTCAACTCCTTTGCAACGCAAAAATAGTTAAATTGATTCTTTTTTTGCAATGTTAAAAAAGAAAATTCAAGCAATGAAAAGAGCGTTATTCTTTTTTAACTAAAACAACAGGGGGCGGCCCAAAGACCACCCCCACATATATTCCATAAAGAGACGCGCACTATTTGTTGCGAGCCTTCTCTATCTGAACCTTGATTGCGTCGATAGCGCCAAGCAGGGCATCCTCGAAAGTGTCGCTGGTCTTGGCAGCAAAGAGTTCACCGTTACCGGTAGACAGGCGCAAGGCAACCTCCTTGTTCATCGCTGTCTCGGGCTTAATCAGCTTCATGTTCACGTCAAGCGCTGTTGCACCCTCGCAAAGTTTCTCCAGCTTCGCAACCTTTTTCTCTACAAACTCCAACAACTGCTGAGTTGCATCAAAATGAACTGATTGAATTCTTGTCTCCATAATAAGAACCTGTTTAAATTTTTAAAAATATTTTCTCACAGAAGCCGCATCATCCGTTTCGCCATTTTTTATATTCAAAAACTGCGCGATATAAATTCTAACAGCTTCTTAATCATCATATTATTTAATTATTACCGGCTCTTGGATGAGCCTTTATGTAGTTTCTTTTAAGTTCCTCGAACGTGAGATGTGTGTAAATCTCGGTTGTGGCAAGGCGCTCATGACCAAGCAGTTCTTTCACAACCCCAATCTCGGCATCATTGTTCAGCATCGCGGTAGCGAATGAGTGGCGCAGTACATGTGGGCTCTTCTTCTTTACTGAGGTGACCTCGGAAAGTTGCTTCTTCACTATTCGATATACAAGTCGGAGGCCAAGCGGTCTTAGGAAGACAATACTCAGGAAC
>JAZUQW010000170.1:0-3442 GCA_045605905.1 Eubacteriales bacterium | reverse complement strand
GCTTTTCCCCGTTTCCTTCGTCTCCCGTCGTTCCCCTCGTTCCCCTCGTTTCCTTCGTCTCCCGTTTGGGGTTGTAGGGGTCTCCCCTGCGCCCTGTACTTATGTCAATAAGTACGAGGGCACATACTTATGGTATAAGTCCCTCGTTTGTCTTGGCTATCTTAGGCTGTGCATTTATCTTGGCGGTTATGGCTTCACCAAAACCCTTAGACAGCTTGCAATGTCTTAGACAGCCGGAAGACTCTTCGACAGGATAAGCGGTTACCTAAAAGGCAACGTGGCCGAAGAAGAAATCCCCGATCACGTCATCAAATCCCTTTCCCATCTTTTCCTACCCGACATCATCGAATTCTACTTGCGTTCCTTGTCTCCCCCCGTTTTCAGCCGTCGTGTATACACGACGGTTTTGTTTTAAGCTAAATCCATATAAACGCCACCTTTCTTTAATAACCAATATGTACGGCGAGGCCATGCAGAAAATTTATCCCGGACTCGTCAAAGAAAGGAGAATATTTATATGAGCGCATCCACCACGGGCATTAAAATTGGACTTCCTTCCCTGAAGCTTAACAACGTTGGAACTAAATCAAAAAGCTGTGGCAGCTTTCAATCCGTAGCCAAAGAAGCCCTTGAGGAACGGTACGGTCTTGACCCGGACATTGACAGGGCGCTAAGCGGTCAAAACTTTATAGTAGGTTACAAATCAGCAAAAGAGCTTTTAGCGTATTCGGAAGAACACATCAAAGCCCTTAGCGCTGAATCCATAGCAACAGGCGGCAGGAAAATCCGCCAAGATGCCGTTGCAATGATTGTTACCATCATTAAGCCGCCGGCTTCTTTTATGAACGCCTTGGCTGTCCAAGACCAGCATCGCTTTCTCGCAGATGCTTTATGCAAGTTCTCAGAAATCGTCGGAGAGCACAACATAAAAAGCGTTGCCTATCACTTTGACGAACTTGGCGCCCACGCTCACATTTTTTGGGAGCCAATGACAGCCGACGGTCGCCTATGCGCCAAAGATGTGCATAATCTTAAGTTCTTCAACAAGATTAACCGAGAAATCCCTGCTTATATGAAAAGCAAGGGATGGGACGTTGCAGACTGCGAAATCTACGACAAAGCCGCCGAAGCAGAAAAACGGAAAGAGTTAGGCGAGGACGAGTACAAAAAGCAAACCGCCGAAAAGCGTGCAAAACGAGGTCGCAGCAGCCGAACCTTCAAAACCGATGCGGAAGCCGACTTGCAAAAGGCGCTAAAAGAAAAAGCCAACGTTGATGACTACATCAAGGTGGCAACGAAGTACAAAGCGGATTTGGAAAGAAGCATAGAGGACGGCAAAAGGAAGGTCACTCGCTTGACCGAAGAAATAGACTCTGCAGAAAGCGAGCTTGCGCCTCTTAAGGCACAGCTTGAGGCGTATAAGAAACTCCCACCGCCTGTATCTCCCGAACAGTTAAAGCGTGATGCCAAGACGAAAAAAAGATTGATTGGTGAAGATTCGATAATCCTCTCCTTGAAGGAGTTCGCAGCATGCCTCAACGCACGTACCCTACACGACTGGGCGCGTGACGCGATAAGGGACATTGAAGAAAAGTTAAAAAGCTTTTATAACAGCACTGTGGAAAACCTAAAAAAGCGCCTTCACATAGCGGAAAAGGAACGGGACGAAGCGATTAAGGAAAGAGATGAAGCCAGGCGGGAGCGTGAGAAAGCCGAGGCGGAAACGAGAGCGGTTATGGAAAAAACCGAATCACTTGAAAAAAACAACGCCCGTTTTAAACGGCTTATTGTGGCTATATGCGATAGATTTCCTGCCACGCAAGAGTTTGTTCGGGATATAGAGCGCGAGCTTCAAGCAGAGAAACGTGACAGAGAAGATGGTTACCACGACCACGAGGAAGAGGAGCTTTAAGCTGACGGCGTTTTATCTCTAAGACAAGCAAGCTTTGCTCTATGTCAAATCGGGGGTGTTTTCACACCCCCACATCAGCTAACTGCCGTATTCACGGGTAACACAGGCAATCGGGTATTGTTCGGCAAAGGAATTTTTACGACAACCAACAGAAAAGGAGATGTAACCAATGTTTTTAGCTTTTATTATTTTATCCGTAACTTTGCTTGATACCCAAGCCAAGCTTATGACCTTGCACCAAAGCCAAGCACTGTCCACACAAATCGGTGTCTTAGACAGCCTCGGCACCTACAGTGTAATACAGCTTGCTTTAGCTATCTTAGGCTGTGTATTTGTCTTGGCGGTTATGACCTTGCCAAGGTCCTTAGACAGCTGGGCGATATCTCAGATAGCCAAAAGGCTCTGCGACAGACTAAGAAACTACCTAAAAAGCAACGTGGCCGAAGAAGAAATCCCCGACCACGTCATCAAATCCCTCGCCCGTCTTTTCCTACCCGATATCCTCGAATACTACTCCACAAAGGAAAACACCACCGAACCCGAACAACAGAAAAGGGACACAGACATCGAAACCTTACTCCCTAAGGGCTGAATTGTTTCAGTAGCTCAGTTCATCACTCTGTGTTGCCACTTATTTAAACCACCGATGAAAATCCATCCTCGGCGTTTTTTCAATCAATTCAATTTGATATACATTCCGTAATTTGATGTCTTGGGCTCGACGGGTAAAACCAGATACCCTGATTTCACAAGGTCGTGGACGGACATCATTCGTGCCGCAAGCATTTCCATAGCGATATTGTAATCCAAATTATCGTGAAGCACCTCGTGGCTGTATCTTTTGAATATGCCCTTTATTTCCTCGTATGCTTCTTTGAAATAAGAATGAAACTCTGAATAGAGAGGGTGACTTACAAAAAGTTCTTTCAGCTTTTCAACGCCGCCGCCTGCAAAAACAACTATATCGGGTATGACGTTTCCTTTGTCGTCTGCGTGGGCATATTTTCCTACAATACCTTCGTTCCAACGGATTTGCTCCGTCTTGGAAAAGCTGCTTGTTTTCCTCCCGTTTGTTAAGCAATCGGCAAGGAGCATCAAGGGCTCACTCTCTATCTCACCACACTGGTGCCACATACCGTAGTCATCGTATTTATAGCACCAAAACATAAATCCATCGCCGCCTTTGCCGTTGTTGCCCATGGAACAGCTTTCGGGCAGCTCTACGTTTTCGTACCCCACAAAGCCCCAGGATTCTCCGTTTGAGCGTTTTGTTTCGGTTAAAACCGCAGAGTCTACAATGCTGTACACACAAAAATCAACGAAAAGGGGCACGAGCAACCAACGGAAAGCGTTGTCGCTTATATGCTCTGGCTTTATGCACAGTGCTTTTACATCCCCAAGCGTATCGTCTATAATGTGGCTTAAAATACCGCTTCTTTCCTCAGACTCCTTACGCAGAGCGTTATACACACTAAGTCTGCATTCCTTATCCAATATAAAAAAGTTGGTTATATATTTATCCCCTTGCTT
>JAZUQW010000169.1:0-3259 GCA_045605905.1 Eubacteriales bacterium | reverse complement strand
GATGCAAAGCAATTATCCTATGTTATTTTGCCGCTTTTGTGGTTTATTAGTTAAGCTGCTTAAGTTATAATACTAATAAGCCATATGCTCAACTATAAAATGCTTGCCGTCGACAGAACAAATCAAATACGATATACTTGTAACAATCAAGAAGTAATACATTTTGCAAAAAATTAAGGCGGGTTTACTGTAGAGGTATACGTGTATGAAAAACGCAAAAAAAGATTTAATCGGATTGTCGTTGCTATACATTGTTATTACATTTGCCGCAAACGCCTTTTCCTCAAAGGTTGCTTTGCGGTGTGTGGAGAAGTTGGTCTTGTTTTTGGTAAGAAACTTTGATTTAACGGCGGCGGCGTTCAATTCTGTCTCTATGTTTGCCTTGGCAATACTTGATTTAGCTGTGGTTCTGGGGATAATAGCTGTATTTGTAAGGTTGGTTTTCTCGCGGTTATACAAGGAAGACGAGGTAAAACTGTCCTTTGAAAAGGCGGCGTTCTTGTTTATACCCGGCGAGGCATTTCGCTTCTTTTTCGGACTTTCCGATTTGGGC
Source organism: Eubacteriales bacterium (assembly GCA_045605905.1). Taxonomy (GTDB): domain Bacteria; phylum Bacillota; class Clostridia; order Oscillospirales; family CAG-382; genus SIG636. The sequence goes on along the minus strand of JAZUQW010000169.1, from coordinate 2,706 downwards.
TTTGTGGACGGAAGCGGTAGATTTACCACAGTGCCTTCTTGTCTGTTTCAGCTTTTGTATTTAAGCAACGATGACAGGCATTTGGCAATACGCCTACGGGGTGAGTTTATCTTTGCCGATTACGCTTTTTACACGTTGTGCTACGCTTTGTACCTGGCGGTGTTCCTCGTTGGCGCTTTTTTGATATGCAAAGCGCTTTGCGACAAGTACGGAAAGGATTATTCTGATTTGTAAATAAGAACATAGTGGGGGTAAAAAATGGGACTGTATGCACTTATAATAGTTCTTTATATTTTCGCCGCCTTCATTGTACTGCGGGCTGTATTTGAATTTATCAGCTTCTGTTTTAAAATGATAGCCTTGAGCCGCAAATTAAAAAAACTAAACCGTGGTGACACAAGCGTGGAGTATGTAAGAAGCTTTTCAAAAATTGCGTTTGGCGAAAAAGGCAAGCCTAACTTTTTAGTTAAAACCAAAGACAAAACCTATGAAGTAACCGCGCTTTCTTTTCCCGTTGTCAGAGGACGCTGGAACATCGAAAAAGCAGAAGACCGTTATTATGCCGAGGTGCGTGTTTACAATAAATGGTTTTTCAATGTTTACAACAATTCCGGTACCGAGCCGGAGCATTCCAAGGAGTATAGGCGCGAAACGCGCATAACAAGAAAACGTTTCTATATTAATCCCGATAAAGGGCAGGCGGAAAAAATCCTTCTTGTGTATCCAAAGCCAAAGGCCCTTACCTATACTGATTATAAATATGAATATGTATATTCCGGCAACGAGGTTTTCGGCTACAAGGTGCTTTATGATGAAGACTTTTTTGATATGTTTAAGCCCGAATAAAACGCAGATGCACCCTTGTCAGCAGTCTGGCCCCAAGAAGCCTACAGGCTTCTTGGGGTACTTTATTGACAGTCGGTTTTGTTTGAGTTATACTGTAGTAGCAGAAATCAAAAAATATTGTTTAATTTAAACGCCGAGTAAGTGGGGGAGAGTTTATGTTCAAGATTTTCAAAATGATAAAAAAGCCCGTAAAACACACATATCCTTTTGATGTGGAGAAAGCATATATTTACCACCGCCAAGGGCTTATGACGGGCGCAAGCTGTGAAATTCAAACAAGCCCCGATGATTTAATACAGGTTTACAGCTATTCTAAACCCGTATCAGAGCTTGAGGACGGCATGCGCGACAGAGGGGCAACCGTCTATTTTGTGGGGCTTAAAGCGGGCACTGCGCAGGTAGATGTTATTACTTATTACCCCACCTGCCCCAAAAGAGTTATTAGTTTTAAGCTGGAAGTTTCAGAGGACGGCAAGGTTACAAAAATAGAGTAAGTTTATGTAATTCTTCTTGATTTTTTCTTTATTGCATAGTACAATATATTCAGATGGGCTTGCCTGTTTTGTGTCTGGGCGGTCCGCAAATTTTACATATAAAGGAGAATGTTTGTTATGGCACGTTTTACTTTACCCAGAGATTTATACCATGGCAAAGGCGCACTCGAAAACCTTAAAAACCTTAAGGGCGAAAGAGCAATGGTATGTGTTGGCGGCGGTTCTATGAAACGCTTTGGTTTTCTTGATAAGGTAGTTGCTTATCTTGAAGAGGCAGGCATGAAGGTTGAGCTTTTTGAGGGTATTGAGCCTGACCCTTCCGTTACTACCGTTATGAAGGGCGCAGAAGCTATGGCTAAATTCCAGCCCGACTGGATAGTTGCCATCGGCGGCGGTTCTCCTATTGATGCTGCAAAGGCTATGTGGATCAAGTATGAGTATCCCGAGACCACTTTCGAGGATATGTGCAAGGTATTCGGTCTTCCCAAGCTGCGTACCAAGGCTCACTTCTGTGCAATCCCTTCCACTTCCGGTACTGCTACAGAGGTTACTGCTTTCTCCGTAATCACTGACTATGAAAAGGGTATCAAGTATCCTCTGGCTGACTTCGAGATCACTCCCGATATCGCTATCGTTGATCCCGACCTGGCAGAGACCATGCCCAAGAAGCTGGTAGCTCACACCGGTATGGACGCTATGACTCACGCTGTTGAAGCTTATGTTTCTACCGCCAACTGCGATTTCACCGATCCTCTGGCTCTTCACGCTATCATGATGATCCAGAACGACCTGGTAGATTCCTACAACGGCGACATGACCAAGCGCGCTTCCATGCACAATGCTCAGTGCCTGGCCGGCATGGCTTTCTCCAACGCTCTGCTGGGTATCGTACACTCCATGGCCCACAAGACCGGCGCTGTGTTTGAGGATCTGGGCGCCCACATCATCCACGGCGCTGCCAACGCTATGTACCTGCCCAAGGTCATCGCCTTCAACGCCAAGAACGAGGATGCCAAGAAGCGCTACGGCGTCATCGCCGACGAGATGAAGCTGGGCGGCGCCAACGACGACGAGAAGGTCGCCAACCTGATCGCCTTCCTGCGGAAGATGAACGAGGACCTGAACATTCCCCAGTGCATCCAGCATTACGGCGCTGACAGCTACCCCTGCCAGCAGGGCTTTGTCCCCGAGGAAATCTTCCTGGAGCGGCTGCCCGAGATCGCCAAGAACGCCATCGCCGACGCCTGCACCGGCTCCAACCCCCGTCCCATCACAGGAGAGCAGATGCAGAAGCTGCTGAAGTGCTGCTACTACGATCTGGAAGTTGATTTCTAAGAAAATTGCATTTTTGGCCCGGCTTTTTGCC
>JAZUQW010000168.1:0-17112 GCA_045605905.1 Eubacteriales bacterium | reverse complement strand
GGCTCACAGAACGACATGGCTACGATCCGACTTGGAGGTGCCTGTTGCTATAACAAAATAGTCTGCAAGCACTGTTTGCTTGCCAACGGCTAAAACGCTTACATCAAGCCCTTTTTTGTTATCCAAAGCTTCTGCGGCAATCTTGGCTATCTCGGCTGCCTGTTTTACTGCCAAATCTTGTTTGCTCTCCATAATTTTACCTTCCTTATATTTCAGTATTTATTAATTCGCATATACAGGTATTGCTATTCCATGGTCTAAAACCGAAGAAAGCTTTACACCTTCTGTATCTGTGTAGCCCCCATCTACGGTGGCATAGAAATCGGGCACCTTTAAGGCGTGGGCAGATACCTCTCCAAAGCCTGCAGACACAAGCTCTGCCAAAAGCCCTCTATATGCGCCGTAATAGCTGGCGCCGTTTACCGTAACACCGTTGCCGGGTAGGGTGTACATAATAACCTTGTCTGTTTCCGTAAGGCACAGTTGAGCGGCAAGGGCGGCTATCTGCTCTGCCGTTAGGTCTGTTTTTACATAGCATGCCAACACTTCTGCCAGCTTGGCTGCGTTCTTTACCGAGCCCAAGCTTACAAGCTTGTCAAACATAGCGGCGGCATAAAGCTTTTGGGCATCTATTCTGCCGATGTCCGCTTGCGGGTATCCTTCGCGGTAGCGAACAAACTGCGCCGCTTGCTCGCCGTTTAAGGTTTGTATACCCTCTTTAAGGTGCAGGTCAATGTCACGCTCTTCGTCAGTGTAGTCGATATCTGCAGGTACATCCAAGCTTACACCACCAAGGGCGTCTGTTAAAGCTGCAACGGCGGCACTGTCCATAAAAATATAGTTGTGGCATTTAATGCCAAAATCCGTATATATTTTGGCAGAAAGTTGGGCTATACCCGCGCTTAATGGGTCTTTGGCGCCTTCTTTCTCTGCTTTTGTCTTATATCGAGGCAACAGGGTGTTTACTCTTCCGCTGTAGTCCCCGTCGCTTATATAGGTGTCCCTTGGAATCTGCAAGGTGCTGACAGTACCCTCGGTCTTGTTTACGCTTACGCATATTATAGCATCTGTGCGGTTACTGTCATAGTCTTTGCCCAGCACTAAAATATTATGTTTGTCCGCCTGTGTGTTTTCGTAAAAAACCTCTGTTTCGTCACCGTAAATGCCGTATAGATACTCGCTGTTGCCTGCCTGTACACTTTCAGTTTTTCCTTTTTGGTAGGCAACCGAAAACAGCACCGTCAGCGACAGCACCAACGCCAACACCAAAAACACACTGCGCCTTTTCTTTTTACTGCTTACTCCTCCGCTTATTATCTTCATTTGCAAGATTCTCCTTCAAAAAGTTTCTTGCTTCAATAGTATGCGGATGAATTTGTTTACATTCCTCTGTAAGTATATCTATGCTTCTTTCGATGGCGTAAAGTAGGGTCTTATCCACGGCGCTGTCCTTATCTGCGGCAAAGAAGGCAAAGTATTTACTCCTTACGTCGCGGCACAGCTCGTCTTTTCTGTTTTCGTCAATAAAATCCGCCAAGTACAGTATCTTTTCCATAGGGGACATATCCGCCTTGGCGGTGGTGTGATAAAGGATGGCATTTACTGCCTCTTCGGGTAGCCCAAACAGCTTTCTTGCTGCCGCCGCGCCCGTTACCGCATGGCGCAGTTTTGGCGCGTTAAGCTCCAGCTCATTAAACACAGCACCGTATTCTTCTGCCGCCGCAAGCTGCTCTTCTGCCGTAAGCTCCTTTGTGCAGTCGTGCAACAGCGCCGCCGCCGCCACAAGCTGTCTGTTAAGCTCGGGGTAATGATTCTTTGCCAACAGCATTGCCGCCTTTTCCACACCGTAGGTGTGCCTGCGACGCTTGGGCGATAAACGGTTTATGTAGTCATAGATCTCTAAAAGAAGCGCGTTCATAAATACAGCCCCTCTCTTTTAATATATTCACTAACCGCTGTCGGCAAAAGATCCTCGGCGTTTTCACCGTTGTTTATCCTTTTGCGAATCTCGGTTGATGAAACGTCCTGCTTTTTCATGGGCAACAGATATATCTCTGCTCCGTAGTCTCGGCGCAAAACCTCGATTTTCGGGCTTATAGCCTCGTCGCCTCGCAAGGCAACGGCAAAACTACAGTTTTCAAGCAAAAATATATGCTCGCGCCATTTTTCAATAATCTCTAAATTGTCCTGCCCCATTATAAGGCATATTTTGTAATCGGGGTACTGACGTTGCAGATGCTTTACCGTAAGATAGGTATAGCTTGTCCGCTTTTTGTTAAGCTCATAGTCGCTGACCCTGGCTATCCCTTCAAAGGCAAGCCGTGCCATAGCAAGCCTGTGCTTTCCGTCTGCGCCGCCTGCCGCCCTTGTTTTGTGGGGCGGTATAAGGCAGGGCATAACAACAAGCTTTGCCCCCTTAAAGCTTTGCGCAAAGGTGCTTGCCAACGCCACGTGGGCAAGATGGGGCGGGTCAAAGGTGCCGCCGTATAAGCCTAAAAGCTTTTTTTCTTCCATAATCAGTGGGGAAGGTTAATCTTTTTGTTTTCTACGCTTTCGCGGTACAAAACAACTTTTCTGCCAACGACCTGTACTGCTTCGCAACCAAGCGCTTCGGTCAGCTCTGCCATACACTCCTTGGGGGTAAAGGGCGCGGTCTCTAAAACCGATAGCTTAATAAGCTCTCTCGCCTCCAAAGCGTCACTTACCGTCTTAACAAGGTTTTCGGTAATGCCGCCCTTGCCTATTTGCATTATTGTTTCTATACTGTTTGCTAAAGAGCGCAAATACGCCCTTTGTTTTGTTGTTATCATTTCTTGTTACAGCCGCAACAACCGCCGAAATATCCGTGCAGGTCAAGATACAGCTTATCCTCCTTTTCGGTAAAACCCAACGCTTTTGCAAGCGCTGTGTCGTTGTCTTCAAAATATGCGTAAAAGCCGCTTTTGCGCTCGATAAAATCAAGGCACGCTCTGCCGCCTATTATCAGCGCGTCACGGTCCTCAACAGCAGAGCTGTTCTTAAGGGCAATTATCCTGCCGCCCTCCGCAGTCAGCTTAAACAGGCATATGCCGCCTATCTCGCCGTCTACATATATAAAATAGCAAAGTGCGTTTTCTTCCCATACTGCACCGCAATCTTTACAAAGGGCTAAAATTTTATCTCTGTCTATTTCCGGTGTTACCTTTATCATTCTGTTTTCCTCTCTTTTCCACAGCCGCCTTAAGTTCGGTAAGCTCTTTGGGTGTTAAAGGACGACACTGCCCAAGCTCCAATCCGTTTATGTTTATACCGCCTATGGCAACGCGCTTAAGCTGCATTACCGATAACCCGCAAGCTTCACACATGCGGCGTATCTGACGGTTTTTTCCCTCGCTTATAACAAAGCGCAAAACACTAAAGTTTTCGTTACGGCTTACTATACTAACGTCGGCGGGAGCAATCCTTTCGCCCTCGATTTCTCTTAACGCTCGCAGGCTATCCGCCTTGCTGCCTTCTACAAATCCCCTTACATTAACAATGTAGGTCTTTTTAAGGTGATAGGACGGATGCATCAGCTTGTTTGCCAAGTCGCCGTCGTTAGTACAAAGCAAAAGCCCTTCGCTATCCTTATCCAGCCTGCCTACGGGATACACCCTATCCTTGGTGGGCAAAAACTCTTTAACGGTTTTACGGCCAAACTCATCGCTCATGGTGGTAACCACCCCTTGGGGCTTGTTCAGCAGATAATAAACAAAACGCTTTTTGTATATAACGGGCTTGCCGTTAAACAAAACTCGGTCTTTGCCTACAATAATGCTTTCGCCCAATGTTGCGGTAACGCCGTTAACGGTAACATTGCCCGCCTCTATTTCCTTTTCAGCCGCCCTGCGGGACATCAACCCGCAGTCTGCCATATATTTTTGCAGCCTTACTTTCTCCATAAGGTTCCTTTCTTAAAAGAACAGCCATTTCTTCTTTTTTGCAACCGACTTTTCGGCGTACAGTGGCACTTCCTTTATCAGCGCGCTTTCGCTGTATATTTTTATCTTGCCTATTACTTGCCCCGCCTTTATGGGCGCAGACAGCGTTTTTATATCGTATATCTTCTCTATACTTGCATCAGTAGGTATACACAGTCGCACCGTGTCCCCGGATACCCCCAACACCGATGCCTTCTTTCCGTTTTTAACGGGCACTGCCGCGCTTTCACCCTCGATACAAGCGGTCTCCATTTTAAATGCGCCAAACCCATAGTCCAACATACGACGGTGGTCGTCCCAATCGTTTCTGTCGTTAAGGGTAACGGCAATAAGGGTCATTCCGTTGCGGCGCGCCGCGGTAACCAAGCATCTGCCCGCGGCAGAGGTATAGCCTGTTTTTACACCTATAAGCCCGCTGTAGCTGTTTAACAGCTTGTTGTGGTTGTTAAGATAGCGGGTTAAGCGCCCTTCTCTTTCCAAAACCTTCGTGCGGGTAGAGCATATCTGCTCAAAGCCATCCACTTTCAGGGCATACGCAGTGATTTTTGCCAGCTCCTCTGCAGTGGTGTGGTGTTCTTCGGCGGTCAAACCGTGGGGATTGGAAAAGCAGGTATCTGTAAGTCCCAACTCTGCCGCCTTTTGGTTCATAAGCCTTACAAAGCTGTCGACATCGCCTGCGGTGGCGATGGCAAGTGCTACGGCGGCGTCATTGCCCGACTCTAACATCAGCCCGTACAACAGCTCCTCTACCGTAAACACCTCACCGGCGCTTAAGTAAAGGGACGAGCCTTCAACCCCCGTGGCTTCTTCGGGCACGGTAAACTCCACAGTCAGGTCGCACTGCTCCAGCACTATAGCGGCAGTCATTATCTTTGTGGTGCTTGCCATAGGTAACGGCGACTTTGCGTTCCGCGCAAAAAGCAGGCGGCCGCTTTCCGCCTCTAACAGCGCGGCGCTCTCCCCATAAACCTCTACTCCGCCCTCGCCTGCGTATACATACACGGTGTCCTCTGCAATCAGCTCTTGGGCTTGGCTGCGGTCAAGCACCGCCATTAACACACAGGCGGCACAAAGCAATAACAGTAACAGCCTTTTTATAGCGCATCCCCTCCGCAACATTTTATTGCGGAAAGTTATACTTTATTCTGCTTTTACCTCGGTTTCTACAGTTACTTCGGTTTCTTTGTTTGCCTTTTTGTCCTTTATCTTTGCCCAAAGCTCCGGCACCTTGTCAATAAGTGCGTTTATACCCTCCAAAGCCTTGCTTACGGGGTTATCGCCCGCTTGTTGGGCGGCGGCAACAGGTGCCTTAAGGTCAACCACCTGCACGTCGCTGCCGTTGACAATAATAAATCCCAAAGGAGTTACGGATACGCCCGCACCGTTGCCACCTGCAAATTGAGGCTTGTCAGCAGTTTCGGGCTTCTTGCCGAAATAGTCCGAGCCGCCCGCCGCAAAGCCTATGCTTACTTTAGAGAAAGGCAACACCACCACATTGTCGTTAAGGTGGATAGGCTCGCCTATAACGGTGTTGGAATCGGCAACGGATCTTATTTTGCCAAGGGAGGTTTCAATTATTTGGTTAAGCTTGTCGTTAGTCATTGTTGTTCACCTTTCTGTCAGAATTTTTGCTTTCTTTGGCAGGAAGTTTTTTATATCTTCTGTAGGTTACCAAAGCGGTTATCCCACAGGATAAAATTTGCCACAGTTTAAGGCTAAAGCCTATTTCTGCCGCCGCATCGGTCTTTTCTGCGATAAAGTCGGGGCGCACCTCTGTTTGCAGGTCCGTCAAACGCTTGCTGCGTTTCTTTACCGAGGTAGCCCAAGCGTGCAGATTGCCCGCTATTGCCGCTATTCCACCGTAAAGTACGGCAGTTTTTGCGGGGTCGTCGGTGGCAACGCTGATTTTTACAATATAGCGTTCTAATTTTGCATATCGCTTGTATTTGTTCCAAAAGGTAACTATGCCGTTTTTAAAGACTCTAAAAGTATCCTTGATCGATGGTGACGGGGCTTTTCCCTTTTGCTTCTTCTTTTTCTTCTTCTCTTTTTTTACTTCTGTCGTGCCTTCTTGGACTTCCGCTTCCTTTTTAAGCTCTTTAAGATTAAAATTAAGCTTTATAAAGCCTATCTTTACCGTAAGCTCCGGCACACCGCCGTAATAGCTGAAAAACACGCCTATCTTTATAAACAGCAACAGCACAAACAGCAGTATTATGCCGCCGATTATATACAGGGCGGTCATACTGCGCCTTCCTCTGATACAGGTGCTTCTTGCGTAGTCTCTTTAATGGTCATCTGTTCAGGGTTCGGCAGTTCCGCCTCCGGCAGGTCGTCAATAGAGTTAAGCCCAAAGCAACGCAAAAACGCATCGGTTGTGCCAAACAGCACGGGTCTGCCGGGCGCATCAAGCTGGCCACGCTCGCAAATCAAGCCCTTGTCCACCAAGCCCGCCACAATATACGAGGAATCAATGCCCCTTACCTGTTCTACAAAAGAGCGCGTCACAGGCTGATTGTAGGCTATTATCGCAAGCACCTCCAGTGTCGCCTTGGATAAAGGAGGCGCTTTTTTAAGCTCTAACGCGCGCTTTACAACATCGCCTGTATCCGGCTTGGTGCAAAGCTGATACCCGTCTTCTATTCGGATAAGCTGTATACCGCTTTCATCTGCGGCAAGGCGGGCTTCGATTTTCTCCGCCGCCGCCTTTACGGCGTCCTCTTCCTCGCCCGTCAGCTCGCAAAGCCTTTCGGCAGTCATAGGCGCACCCACGGCAAACAGCATTGCTTCTATTTCTTTTTGAAGTTTCACTTTTTACCCTCCGTGTGTGTTTTGGACAATATTAAATACAGTTCTCCCCGCTGTTTGCGTATATCTATTCTGCCGCTTTTTACCAGCTCCAACAACGCCAAGAATATGGCAATTATCTCGTTGCGGCTGTGGCAGTTTTCAAACAGCTCGCTAAACTCCGCTTCTTCTTCCATACGCTCCTTGCGGAACATAAAGCGTATTATAAACACTATTTTTTCGTTTACTGTATAATAGCGCTCGTTCTCGATTTTTTCAAACAGCTCTACAGGTGCGTCCGGCTTACCCTCGCGGCGGATACGTATGCGCTCAAACGCCTCGGTCAGCAAGGAAACCGCGTGCTCTCTGCTGTAGATGCCGTCCCCCTCGTCGGGTGCCTTTGTAAAGCGGTCATAATAGGTCTCGCTTTGCAGTTTTAAAAACGCCGCAAGCTCCTTGGCGCGCTTATACTCAAGCAAGCTGTCCACCAGCTCTTTACGGGGGTCTTCCGCCTCCGCCTGTTTAGGCAACAGCATTTTGGACTTTATTAGCATAAGCTCTGCCGCCATACGTATAAAGTCGCTTGTTATCTCCATATTAAGGGCGCGCATACTGTCGATGTACGCCATGTATTGGTCGGCAATCTCCGCTATGGGTATATCGAATATATCTATTTTGTTTTTGGTTATCAGGTTAAGCAACAGGTCAAGGGGACCCTCAAAATGCTCCACCTTCAAGTTTAAACTTTCCATTAACCTATTCCTTTAAACAAAAACTCAAAAAGGCTCAAAAAGGCGTCGACAACAGTTCCGCGTAGCCAATCAAGGGGCGTAAGCAAAACGTCCAATATACCCGTAAAGCTTAAAAGCATTACGGCAAGAAAAATCTGCCCCATATACCTCTCTATACGCAAATAGCGCATTGCAAGATCATTAGGCAACAGCCCCGCAAGGATTTTAGAGCCATCCAAGGGCGGCAGAGGTATAAGGTTAAACAAAGCAAGGCCCACGTTAAGAACCACCATCATTAAAAGCATTTGGCAAAAGAAGTACAAAAGCAGGTCAAGCTTATCGTTGTAAATATAAAACCCATTACGGTTAAAAGCAAATATCAACTCCAACACCGCCGCCGAAACAAACGCCAACAGCAGGTTAGACACGGGGCCTGCCAAGGATACAAGCACCATATCCCGCTTGGGATTGCGCAGGTTGCGCATATTAACGGGTACCGGTTTAGCCCAACCGAAGCCGGCAATAAGCATACACAAAGCGCCGAAGGGGTCAAGGTGCTTCATAGGATTAAGAGTAAGCCTGCCAAACGCCTTTGCGGTACTATCCCCACAACGGTACGCCACATAACCGTGGGCACATTCATGTACTGTAAGAGCAAGCAATATTACGGGCAACGATAACAACAGCGATATAAACGCCATCTTAACGTCGCCGCCGCGTAAAGAATCGATAAAGTTTAAAAGCATGGTAAAATCTCCTGTTTTGGTGTATGTTAAAAGCCGCAACCTTGGCCTTTACAGCCTTTAACATACATCAAAATTAATAACCGTATATAAACAGATGGGGGGCGGGGGACCCGCCCCCATCTGTTATCGTGTTAAACCTATTTAATGTTAATAAGGCTCTTTTCCCACATAGCGGGCTTTTCAAGACCAAGCATATCAAACACAGTTGCCGCAACGTTTGCCAAGCCAAAGCTGCCTTCTGCCGCCGTGTACTTGTCGCCGTAGAACTTGTCATATATATAGCAAGGAACAGGGTTAAGGGTATGGCTGGTTTTAGCCTTGGGCTTGCCGCCGGAGCCAAGCTTTGCTTTTCCTGTTTTCTTGTCTATTTCATACATTTCGTCGGCGTTGCCGTGGTCAGCGGTGATGATAGCAACACCCTCTGCCTTGTCAACTGCCGCAAGTATACGTGCCAAGCAAAGGTCAAGCGCTTCCATACTTACAACAGTGGCATCAAAGCTGCCGGTATGACCAACCATATCGCCGTTGGGGAAGTTAACGCGCAGAAAATCAAACTTGCCGCTTTCAAGCTTTTCAATAAGCACGTCGGTTATCTCCGCACACTTCATCCAAGGACGCTGTTCAAAAGGTACCACGTCAGAAGGAATCTCTATATACTCTTCAAGCTTTTCATCAAAGCAACCGCTTCTGTTACCGTTCCAGAAATAGGTAACATGGCCATACTTTTGAGTTTCGCTGATTGCAAGCTGCATAATGCCCGCTTTTGCCATATGCTCACCCATAGTGTTGCTTATTTCGGGGGGTGCTACAAGATAGTTAGAGGGTATGTGCTTGTCACCGTCATACTCAAGCATACCTGCATAGAACACGTTGGGAACACGCTTTCTGTCAAAGGGTACGGTCTCTTCCTCAAAGGCGCGGGATATCTCTATGGAACGGTCGCCGCGGAAGTTGTAGAATACAACAGCGTCACCGTCTTCAATAGTGCCAAGAGGCTTGCCATCTTCAGCAATAACAAACGCGGGCAGGTCTTGGTCTATTTTGCCTGTTTCCGCGCGGTAGGTCTCTACCGCTTCTTTAGCGGATGCAAACTGTCTGCCCTCGCCAAGCACGTGGGTCTGCCAGCCTGCTTCTACCATTGCCCAGTTAGCCTCGTATCTATCCATGGTTATGGTCATTCTGCCGCCGCCGGATGCAATGCGTGCATCAAAGTCAGCGCCGTTAAGACCTGCCAAAAACTCTTCAAAAGGATTAACGTACTCAAGCGCGCTGGTCTCGCCAACGTCTCTGCCGTCAAGCAGTATGTGTATACGTACCTTTGCCACACCCTCTGCCTTTGCCTTTTCTATCATCGCCTGCAAATGGCTTATGTTGGAGTGTACGTTGCCGTCAGAGAACAAGCCGATAAAATGAAGTGTGCCGCCGTTTAAAGCTTTTTCAACGGCGCTCTTCCAAGACTTGCCTTCAAACATTCTGCCGGTCTCTATAGCCTCGGTAACAAGCTTTGCGCCCTGTGCAAACACTTGGCCTGCACCAAGTGCGTTGTGGCCAACCTCGCTGTTGCCCATATCGTCATCGCCGGGCAGACCAACGGCTGTGCCGTGTGCTTTAAGGGAAAACTTCATACAATCCCTATCAAGTGCATCAAGGGTGGGGGTATTAGCTGCAAAAACCGCGTTGCCGTCCTTATTGGGAGTTTCGCCAACACCATCCATTACTATTACCAAAACAGGTCTTTTTTTGCCTTCAAATATGCCTTTTTTCATAAAACCTTAAAACTTCTCCTTTTAACTATCAATATATTCTCTACATTATACTATATTTTTGCATCTATTGCAAGGGTTTTAGGTTCATTTTTCTTGACAAAAAGCCGCATCTTTGTTATACTCAAAATGGTTTAGTTTGCAGAAGAAAAGCCGTTTGCCCGCAGTGGGCAAAAACGGAGGAGGGTATATATTATGACAAGACGTGAAGCCAGAGAAGCCGCATTCCTTTTGCTGTTCGAGCAAAGTTTTAAAGAAGACGGCGCAGAGGACATATTGGCACTTGCCGCCGAGGCAAGAGAGATGAAGATAAGCGGCTTTGGCAAGGGGCTGTTTTTGGGCGTTACCCAAAACCTTGCCGCTGTTGACGAAAAGCTTGAGAAGGCGCTTATTAAGTGGGACAGTGACCGCATCTCAAGAGTTGCTCTTACGGCGCTTCGCCTTTGCACCTATGAGATGATGTTTACCGAGCTGGAAACCGAAATCGCGGTAAACGAGGCATTGGAGCTTATTAAAAAATTTGACGGTGAAGAAAGCGCCGCCTTTGCAAACGGTGTTGCGGGCGGCATATACAAGGCCCTTAAGGGTGAGGAGTAATGGAGCATATCTATACCGTTGGCGAGCTTACGGGCTTTATAAAAAGCTATTTAGAGTCGTCGCCACAGCTTAAGTCTGTGTCTGTCAAGGGCGAAATATCAAATCTTTCTGCGCCCTCGGGCAAGGGGCATATCTTTTTCACCGTAAAGGATGAGTATGCCACCCTGCGGGGTGTTATGTTTAAAAGCCGTGTGGAAAAATTAAGCTTTAAGCCCGAGAACGGCATGAAGGTGCTGTGCAATGGCAGAATTTCGGTATATCCTCAAGGCGGTCAGTATCTGCTGTATGCGGACAGCATCTCTCCCGACGGAGAGGGCGCGCTGTATATCGCCTTGGAGCAGTTGAAAAAGAAGCTGGCGGCAGAAGGTTTGTTTGCCGCCGAACGCAAAAAACGCTTGCCAAAGATCCCTATGCGTGTAGGTGTCATCACGAGCGCCACCGGTGCCGCCGTGCGTGACGTTATTAATGTGGCGGCGCGCCGTTTTCCTGCGGCGGAGGTCACTGTGTACCCCTCTTTGGTACAGGGTGCGGGCGCGGCAGAGGCGCTTTCGGCAGGCGTGGTGTATTTTAACAAGACCAAAGCGGTGGATGTAATAATCATTGGCAGAGGCGGCGGCAGTGTGGAAGAGCTGTGGGAGTTTAACAGCGAGCTGCTTGCCCGTACAGTTGCCGCGTCCCACGTGCCCGTGGTTTCTGCAGTCGGGCACGAGACCGATTTTACCATTTGCGACTTTGCGGCGGATTTAAGGGCGCCCACTCCTTCTGCGGCGGCAGAGCTGGTGTTTCCGGACAGTGGCGACATTATACGACGTTTTGAAAACGCCCTGTCCCGCATGCGCACTCTTGTGGGGGCACACATAAGCACCGAAAGGCGGCTTTTGGACAGCCTAAAGCAAAGCCGTGCTTTGCGGTCACCTACAGCGGGCTTTGATGACCTGCGCCTGCGTATAGCCGATGACGAGCACAGACTTCAATCGGCGGCGGCACGTAAAATACAGCAGTTGGCACAGCAAATATCGGCGCTTAAGCCTCGGCTTGATACGGCGGCAAAAAGCGGGGTTGCCTTGCACGCTATGCGGCTTTCCGCTTTAAAGGACAGACTTTTGGCGCTTGACCCTCTGTCGGTGTTGGAGCGGGGCTATGCCGCGGTGACCGACAAAGACGGCAATACCTTGACAGGTATATCCGCCCTTAAGGAAGGGGAAACTTTTGTGCTTAAAATGGCAGACGGCACGGCAGACGCCACCGTCGGAAAGGTAAAGCTTTATGGAAATGACCTTTGAAAACGCACTTGCACGTTTAGAGCAGGTTGTTAGAGAATTAGAAGGGGGCAAAGCACCGCTTGATACAATGCTTTCCCTGTTTGAAGAGGGTAAAAAGCTTGTGGATTTTTGTGAAAAAGCCCTTACAAATGCAGAGCAACGGGTGCTTAAGGTAACGGAAAACGGCAGCACTGTTCCTTTTGATGCCAAGCAGTAAGGAGGGGCTTTTATGGAGGCTTTGTTTGCAGAATTGCGCCGTGTTGCCGCGCTGACCGAGGACGAGATGAGGCGTGTGCTTAACAGCAGAAACGCCGACCGCGGTGGCTATGAAGCGTTGGCACAGGCTATGGAATATTCGGTTTTTGCGGGCGGTAAGCGTATACGCCCCTATCTGTGTGTTGAGATGTGCAAGGCTTTTGGCGGTGAAGAACAAAACGCTGTAGCCTACGCCGCCGCGTTGGAGCTTATGCAGACCGCATCACTTATCCACGACGATCTGCCCGCCATGGATAACGACGATTTCAGAAGAGGTAAACCCTCTAATCACAAGGTGTTTGGCGAATACACGGCAATACTTGCGGGTGACGCTTTGATTATAGAAAGCTTTTACGCCGCCGCTACCAACAAATACTGTACCGCCGCCCAAAATTCCGCCGCTGTTGCGGCGCTTTCGGCAGGAACGGGGCTTGACGGTATGTGCGGTGGACAGCAATTGGACCTTCATATAGAGGGTCAGCCCTGCGACGGCAACAGGCTTCAAAAGACCCATATGCTTAAGACTGTGGCGCTTATGCGCGCTTCGGCGGTTATGGGCTGTATTGCCGCAAATGCCACAGAAGAGCAAAAGTCCCTTGCGGATAGCTTTGCCACCGACTTGGGATTGGCTTTTCAGATAAAGGATGATGTGCTGGACGCAGTATCTACCGCAGAAGAATTGGGCAAGACCCCCGGCAAGGACGCCGCGGCAGGCAAAAATACCTATGTAACCCTGTTTGGGCTTGAAAAAGCAAAGGTTTTGGCAAAACATTACAGCGATGCTGCCGCCGCCACCGCCGAAAAGATTGGCGGCGCAAGCGGTGCGCGCCTGCTTGCCCTTTGTGATTATTTACTAAAAAGAAGCAATTAAATTGTAAAATATGCAAAAAATATTCTTATACTATTGCATTTTTATGCAAACGGTGTATAATATACATGGTGACTTATGAGTATTCTTGAAACATTAAACTCGCCTGCGCTTCTAAAGCGCATGAGTGTTGAAGAATTGAATGCCCTTGCAGGAGAGATCAGGGAAAAGCTATTGACCGTAGCCATCAACAACGGCGGACATTTGTCCTCCAACTTGGGCGCGGTGGAGCTTACCGTGGCTCTCCATTCCGTGTTTTCGTCACCGGAGGACAGAATTATTTGGGACGTTGGTCACCAAGCTTACGCTCACAAGCTTATCACAGGCAGATTTAAAGACTTTGACAGCTTAAGACAGTATGGCGGCATATCGGGCTTTCCCCGCCGCAAGGAGAGTGAGCATGACAGCTTTGGTGCGGGACATGCAAGCACGTCTATCTCTGCCGCTTTGGGGCTTGCCGTTGCGGATAAGCAGGCGGGCAAAAAGAACTATACCGTAGCCGTTGCGGGCGACGGCGCTTTTACCGGCGGTATGATATACGAGGCGTTAAATAATACGGCACAAAAGGGCGTGCGGCTTATTATCGTTTTAAACGATAATGAAATGTCCATCTCTCCCAGCGTTGGCGGTATAAATACTTATTTGGGAAGACTGCGCACCAGCCCCAGATATTTGGGCTTTAAATATAAGCTTAAAAAGTTTTTCGCGGCTATCCCCCTAATAGGTAAGCCTCTTACAAAAATGACAAGGGGCGCAAAAAACTTTTTCAAACGCCTTGTATGGCGCGATAATATGTTTGAAAACTTGGGTCTGCACTATTACGGCCCTGTTGACGGATATGACATAAAGCGTATGCGCGGTGTGTTTAAGGACGCTATGCGCGATAAAAGCGTAAGCATTGTGCACGTGCGCACCCAAAAGGGCAGGGGCTATTCCCCCGCAGAGGAGCAACCCGATAAATATCACGGCATCCCCAAGGGTGGCGAGTATAAAGAAGGGCAAAGCTTTTCCTCTGTTTTTGGCGATATAATGTTGCGGCGCGGCGGCGAGGACAGAAAGTTGTTTGCCGTTACCGCCGCCATGGGTGATGCTACGGGACTTAAAGAGTTTGCCCGCCGCTATTCCGATAGGTTTAGCGATGTGGGTATTGCCGAGGAGCACGCAATGACCTTTTGCGCGGGCCTTTCAGCAGGTGATATGCACCCTGTTTTTGCGGTTTACTCCACCTTTGCCCAACGCGCCTACGACCAGCTTATACACGATGTGGCGCTACAGGGGCTACCCCTTATTTTGGCGTTGGATAGGGCAGGGATGGTGGGCGAGGACGGGCCCAGCCACCAGGGGCTTTTCGATGTGGGCTTCCTTTTGCAGACACCGGGTGTAGAGGTTTACTCTCCCGAAAGTTATGATGATATGCAGTTTGCCATGGCAAAGGGCTTTGAATTTGGCTCCGTTACGGCGGTGCGTTATCCCCGTGGGTCAGAGCAAAGCTACGACCGCGGCATCTTTATCCCCGCAGACAGCGGCAATATGGCTTGTGCGGATTTCGGTACCAATCCCACCGTGGCAATAATAAGCTATGGCAGGCTTTGCGGCAACGCGGTAAAAGCGGCGGCACTGCTTGGAGAAAAAGGCGTAAGCGTGCGCGTTATTAAAATTTTGCGACTTAAGCCCCTTAACTGCGTAACGTTTTTCGAGCTTGTTGAGCCTTGCAGATTTTTGTATTTTGCCGAGGAGGGTGTGCGTAGCGGCGGCGTTGCCGAGCGTGTACTTGCCACCTTGTGTGAAAAGGGCATAATGTCGGGCAAAACAGCGGTAATCAGGGCGGTGGAGGATAGGTTTGTTCCCCACGGCGCCACCGACAAACTTTTTGAAGATTGTGGCTTTTTACCCTCGCAAATGGCAGAGGAGATATTTACAAAGCTTGACAAATAAAAAGGATAATTTATGGAAAAACAAAGGGCAGACGTTGCCCTGTGCCTTGCGGGGCTGTGTGAAAGCCGCAGTAAGGCAAGGGCTTTAATAAAGGAAGGTGCGGTTTTGCTTAACGGCGTTCCCGTCGAAAAGCCTTCTTTGCTTATACCTCCCGATGCGGTGCTTTCACTTACAGAGTCGGCATCTGCCGATGTGTCGCGGGCGGGTCAAAAGCTTCGCGCCGCGCTTTCTGCCTTCGGCGTTGTGCCGGAGGGCAAGGTGTTTGCGGATATCGGTGCCTCTACCGGCGGCTTTACCCAATGTCTTTTAGAGGGCGGCGCGGTAAAGGTATATGCCGTAGACGTAGGCAAGGATCAACTTCATAAAAGCTTAAGGGCAGACAGTCGTGTGGTTAATATGGAAGGTACCAACGCCAGAGAGCTTGGCGCCGAGGATTTTGCCGACAGCATAGACGGCGCTGTTATGGATGTATCCTTTATCTCTCAAACCTTGATATATCCCGCCCTTGCACGTATACTTAAAGAGGGTGCGCCTCTTATAACCCTTGTAAAGCCTCAATTCGAGGTAGGTAAAGAAAATGTAGGCAAAAACGGCATAGTAAAAGACAAAAACGGCAGTCTTTTGGCGGCGGTGCTCTTAAAGCTAAAGCTTGCCGCCGAGGATAACGGCTTTACTCTTATAAAAACAATTGTTTCCCCCATTAAGGGAAGTAAAGGTAATACCGAGCATTTAGCGTTGTTTTACAAGCAAACGGATCGGAAGTGATTTTTATGATACGCAGGGTTGCGTTAGTGCCCAATACAGGCAAAAGCGGCGCGTTGCGCTGTGCCGTAAAAGTGGCAGAAATACTTAAAAACCAAGGTATAGATTCTTTTGCCGAGCCCGGCCGCGCAGAGATGTTTGCTGCCCTGGGCAGCGGCGTTACAGCCGTGGATGCGGATTCTCTTTTCAAAACCTGCGACGCCGCTATAGTTTTTGGCGGCGACGGTACGGTCTTGGGCGCCGCAAAGCGTGCGGCAGAAGCGGATATCCCCATTATCGGTGTAAACTTTGGCAACGTAGGGTATATAACCGAGTTGGAGGAAGGGGAAATTGATATGCTTTCCCGTCTTGCCACAGGTGATTATCGCATAGAAAAACGGATGATGCTGGATGTAAGCATCAGCAAGGCAGGCAAACAGCTTTTCTTCTCCCGCGCGTTTAACGAGGCCGCCATTACCCGCGGCATTGTTACCCGCTTGGCAGACTTTTCGGTAAGTTGTGACGGTGACCTTGTCAGTCAATATAGGGCAGACGGCCTTATCATTGCCACGCCTACAGGCTCTACCGCCTATTCAATGGCGGCAGGCGGCCCTGTTATAGACCCATCGGTGGAGGTTATATCCGCAACCCCTGTTTGCTCTCATTCGTTAGAGCTGGCGCGCAGCCTTGTTTTCGGCCCCAACTCCGTTATAAAGGTCAATATCCCTTCCGCACGCCGTGCCGAGGCGGTTGTTACCGTAGACGGTAGGGCCTATTTCAGAATAAACGATAACGAGCTTTCAGTAACCGTTGCAAAATCTCAAAAATACGTCAGCCTTATCAGGCTTAAAAATGTGCCCTTTGCCACCACGCTGTTAAAAAAATTCGGCGCAGGCAAGCAAGGCTGAAAAAGGAGTACTGAATTATGAAGAAATCTCAAAGACACGCGGCAATACTCGACCTTATACAAAGAAAAACCGTCCGCACTCAAGAGGAGCTGTTGGAAGAGCTTAAGGCTATGGGCTTTGATACTACTCAAGCTACGGTTTCCAGAGATATAAGAGACCTTAAGATAGTCAAAACCTCTGACCGCGGTGGGTATCAGTATTCCTCCGCCCCTGTTAATCAGGGCGACGGTGACTTTGCCGTAAAGCTTAAAACCATCTTTACCGAGGCGGTCTATAAGGTGGACTGCGCTTGTAACATCGTGGTTCTTAAGACCTATGCGGGTATGGGCAGTGCCGCAGGCGTTGCCGTGGACAGTATGCACCTTGATGGAGTTGTGGGCACACTTTCCGGTGATGACACCATGCTTATAGTTGCCCGCGACTATGATTTTGCAAAAGCGATAACCGCCACTCTTGCGGGGCTTTTGAAATAGAAAGTTAAAGAGGTCCTTTTATGCTTTCCTCTCTTCACATAGAAAACGTAGCGCTTATAAAAGAAACAACACTGATATTCGGCGAAG